>PUOI01000233.1 GCA_003552765.1 Candidatus Hydrogenedentota bacterium
CCGGTTCGGCGTATAATAGTAGTGAGGTATTGCTGCGGCGCGCTATTCTTCTTAGGAGACCTTTCCTTGCGTGTTCTTTCCCCCGTTCTTCTCGGCGCTCTTGTCATTGTCCTGACGGGCTGCGCCACAACCGGCCCCCCTTCCATTGACCGCGCCATGATACGCGCAAAAGACCAGGTGTCGCCCGCCCTGGTCCACATCCGGCCCGTACGAGAGGTGTTCGCCGGGGGACAACGCGAGGAGCGCGCCGTCGTGGGCAGCGGATTCATCATTAGCCCGGACGGCTACGTTGTCACCAACGAGCACGTAGCGGGCGATGCCAGCGTGGTGAAATGCGTGTTGTACGACCGGACCGAGCTGGACGCCGAGGTGGTGGGTGCGGATCGCTACACCGACCTGGCGGTACTGAAACTGCGAACGGACCGCACGGACTTGCCCTCCGCCCGGCTGGGGTCATCGGCCGATCTCGAGTCGGGCCAGACCGTGCTCGCCATGGGCAGTCCCCACGGCTTGGCGCGGTCGGTCTCGATGGGTATCGTCAGCGTGACGGACCGCTATCTCGGCGACCGCGATGCCAACGTGGCGCCGTACAACAACTGGATCCAGACCGACGCCGCCATCAACTTCGGCAACAGCGGCGGGCCGTTGGTGAACCTTCAGGGCGAGGTCATCGGCGTGAACACGCGCAGGCTCGGCTTCGCGGACAACGTGGGCTTCGCCATTCCCGCCGACACGGCCCGTGAGGTCGTGGACCAGATACTCGCGGACGGGCGCGTCCACCGGAGCTGGCTGGGCTTGACCCTCCAAGAAATGCGTAGCCGCACGGATGATCCCACCCGGCGGGGTGTGGTGATTGCGGACGTGGACCCCTTGTCCCCAGGCCGCGAGGCGGGTTTCACGCCAGGCGACATCTTGCTTAGCATTAATGGCGAACCGGCCGACGCCCGCTTCGAGGAGGATCTCCCGGCTGTGCGCAAACGGATCGCGGACTTCCCCATCGGCTCCGAGGTTCAAGCCCTTGTGTCGCGCGGCGGGGGGGAGCTGGAGCTGGCCGCCCACACTGTGGAGAAGAGCGATTTGCGCGGGCAAGAGGGCGAGTTCGCGGAATGGGGCATGACCGTGGTGGACATGACGCCCGAGATGGCGCGGCGCGCTCAGTTGCCCCGCCGCCAAGGCGTGCTGGTGTCGGGCGTTCAGGTCGGCGGCGTAGCGGCCAATGGCAATCTCGAACAGGGGGACATTATCTTGTTGATGGACGAGGAACCCGTGGAGAACTTGGCGGATTTCCGGGAGAAATACCGGGATCGCGTGGAGAGCGGTCAAGAGCGGGTGTTATTGGACGTACGCAGCGGCGCCCTGTCGCGCTACGTGCTGCTGCGCCAAGACGCCGCCCCGCCGATGCCCATGGATGTCACCGCGCCGGACCTAAACATGGAAGAGGAACTCAACTATGAGTAACAGGTTGTCCCCATGGGCGCGGCTGTTTGTGTGGGGCATCGCGCTGATGGCCGCCACCCACGCCGCGGCAGACTTCCCGGCGCACAGCGTCTCGGGCGCGTTCGACCACGTTGCTCCCGCCTTGACGGTGGTGTCTTACTCGTACGAGATCACGAACCCCGCGACCGGCCAGACCCGGAGCAGCAATTCCCGGGCCTTGGGCGTGCTGGTTTCCCCGGAGGGCCTGGTGTTGGCCCGTGGCCACCTATCGACGGATAACGTGCGCCCCTACAACATCCGCGTCACCGTGCGCGAGGATGACGGGGAAACGATTTACGACGCCTCCTTTGTGCGAAAGCCGGACGACGTCAACGTCGCGTTGCTCCAGATCGAGGGCAGCGGCGGCGAACCTTTCCCTCATGTTACCTTCGCCAGTGAATCGGGCTTGAGCCTTGGCGAGCCGGTGCTTCTCTTCGGCGTCATGGGGCAAACCTTCGACAGCGCTCCCAGCGTCACCGTGCGCCGGGTGGGCACCGTCCTCGAAGAGCCGCGCCGCACGTACGCCCTGGATGACGGCGTCGCGCTGGGTTTTGTGGGGGGACCCGCTGTCAACACCGCGGGGGAAGCGGTGGGAGTGATTGGGTTTGATCTCTCGATGGGCGAGGGCGGCGACCTGTATGTCCGCAGCGGCCATCCACTGATTTATCAGGCGGATCTGTTTGAACGCTATATCGCCGATCCCACGGCGGAGTCGCCGGACCGCGATCGGGGCGAAGCTTGGCTGGGTCTCTTCAGCCAACCCCTGACCGATGACCTCGCCGAGTACTGGGACCTGCCACGGGAAGGCGGCGTCGTCATTAGCACCATCGTGGCGAATTCGCCCGCCGAGACCGCCGGACTCCAGCGCGGCGACGTAATCACCTCGTTCAACGGCATCCCCGTCCGGGTCCGGCATGACCATGAAGTCGTGGGCTTCACTAAGCAGGTTCGCAACACGCCGCATGGCGAACCCATCCCCGTCACTTTTTTGCGGGACGGCGAACCCCGCGAACTGACCATCACCCTTGTCGAACGTCCGCGCACCGCTATCGACGCCGAGGAATACCAGGATGAGCTTTTCGGGCTCACTGTGCGCGAGATCACCACGGATGTCCGCCTCGCATTGAACTTGCCCACCGAGCTTCAAGGTGTTATCGTGGGGCACGTGCGGCCTGGCAGCTGGGCTGACCTCGCTCAGATCCGCGCCGGCGTTATCATCCTGCGTTTTGGCGAACACACCATCGCCAGTATCGAGGACTTCCAAGAGGCCGTGGAGCGCGTGGCTCAGGAACAGCCCAGCGAAGTCGCCGTGTTTGGCCGGGCGGGCGCACTGACAGGTTTCTTCCGGCTGGAACCCAAGTGGGGCGAAGATGATTCGAGTTCGGACTAAATGTGCGGCAATTGCATCGGCGGGACTAGTTCTCGCAGTGCTTCTGATGGGTTGTTCCGGTGAAGATCGCGGCCTGCTGGAAGAGGGGGAGCACCTCATGCTTGAGGCCCGGTGGCAGGAAGCCATCCCCGTGTTGCGCGCGCATCTCTTGCGCACTCCCCGCGATCCCGGCGCGCACTTTTATCTAGGCCGCGCCTATCTGCTCCACGCCTTTCCCTTGCTGGTTCATGCCGAGGGCGAACTCAAGACTGCCCTGCATCTCTTTCATGAACAAGGCGGCGAAAGCCCCATCGAGCGTTTTGACGACACCTATTTCGAGCTGGCCTGTCATCTGGAACTGTCCAAGGTGCATTTGAGCGTGGTCCAGATGGTTATGAACGCCGGCGGAAGACAAGAATTGCTTGAGCGCGCCCTTGAAAGGTGCGAAGAGCACCTTGAAGCCGCCCGGCGCATCGATCCGGAATCGCCCGATGTGGAACAGCTCGAAACGCTGCTCACCGATCTGCGCGAGGCCATTGACGAGGAGGCGCCCGTCGAACCGGAGCCTCCCATGGAGCCCGCCGAACCACCGGAACCACCGCCGGAACAATTCCCGGGAGATCGCTTCGCCATATAAGGAGCGAAAGCCAACCGGCCCTCCACGCTCTTCACGCCAGCGGCGGTTGACGCAAGGCGCGGTCCCAGCTTTCCGGGAGCGCCCCGTAATCCTCAATGGTGACGTGACGGCTCGCGGGGCCCGCGTGGGCGAATCGCGCCTTCACATGGGCGCGAGGCAGTACGCCGTCCCCCGCCCGTTCCGCCCATTCGACAAGACACACTGCCGCGGACTCGAACAGCTCTTCAATTCCCAGGTCCAACACCTCCTCCACCTCTTCCAGACGGTAGAGGTCCACATGATACAGGGCGGGTTCAGCACAGTAGCGGTTGATGAGCGTGAAGGTGGGACTATGCACCGCGCCGTCCAGATCAAAATAACTGGCGAATCCCCGCACGAAGCAGGTCTTGCCGCTGGCGAGATCGCCATACAGGCCCACCACGGTTCCCGGGGAGATCAGCGGCGCAAGCCGGCGGCCCAGGGCTTCCGTTTCTTCAGGCGAGGCTGTGGTGACGTGGAAGACGCCGTGTGCGGTCATGTCACGGCTGGACCAGCGTCTCTTTGTAGAGTTCCACATACTTGTTGGCGGAACGGGCCCAAGAGAAATCGCGGCTCATACCGGTTTTTCGCACGGCGGCGAGCCGATCTGGCGAACGGTAGAGTTGGATGGCCTTGTCCAATGCCTGCACCAGGGCGGCCACCGTGGGAGCCTCAAACACGATGCCCGTGCCTACATCGTCCTCGGCCTGGTTGGGCGCCACCGCCTCGACGGAGTCGGCCAATCCGCCTGTGTTGCGCACGATCGGCACGGTCCCGTAGGCAAGACTGTAGAGCTGGCTCAGCCCGCTGGGCTCGAAATACGAAGGCATCACGAAGAAGTCCGCGCCAGCCTCGATAAGATGGCTGAGCCCGTCGTCGAACTCTGTCATGGCCCGCATCTTGTCTGGATACTCCCGCGCGCGATTCAAGAACGCCTTCTCGAGCATGCTGTCTCCCGTGCCCAGAATGATGAATTGCACGTCGTTCTCCAGCAAGATCGGCAGCGCGCGATCCATCAAGTCGAGGCCTTTCTGCCAATCCATGCGCGTGACCATGGCGAACAGCGGGATATCCCGCGGGGGGAGCCCCACCCGCTTTTGAAGCGCTTTCTTGCATACGGCCTTGCCGGAAAGGTCGTCGAGCGAGTAGTTGGCCGGAATGAAAGCGTCCTCGGCGGGATGCCAAAAGGAATAGTCCACGCCATTAAGGATGCCGCGCAGATCGTTGCTTCGCGCCCGCAGTTCCCGCTCCAGTCCGTGGCCATACTCCGGTGTCTGAACTTCCTGCGCATAGCGGGGGCTCACGGTGTTCAAGCGGGTGGCGCAGCGTATCGCCCCTTTCAACAGGTTCAGATTGTTGCGATGCAGCAACAGCTCATACGCCTGGACCACGCCATCCAGTCCGGTCTCGGGTAACTGCCAGACGTCGAATGAACCCTGGTACGCCAAATTGTGTATGGTGAACAAGGAGGGGACGCTGCTCCAGTCCGGATTGTCCCGGCCGAGAGTTCTCAAGTAGACCGGGATGAGGGCGGCATGCCAATCGTGGCAGTGAAGGAGGTCCGGCATCCACCCCGTCTGCGCCACTCCGTGAAGCAGGGCCAGATTAAAGAAACTGAACCGCTCCAGGTTGTCGGGGTAGTCGTCACCGTTCTCTCCATAGAGGCCTGGCCGGTCGAAGTAGTCGTTGTGCTCCACGAGATAGACGGGAATATCGGTATCGGGAAGCACCGCCGTGCGCAAGGCGCCATACACGCGTTTGCCCGACACGTCCGCCACGCACATGTGCTCTTGCTGTCCACGGTGCTCCACTGGGATCAGCCCGTAGCACGGCAGCGCGACGCGAACATCATGACCCAGCTCCCGCAAGGCGCGGGGCAAGGCGTTACACACATCGGCCAACCCCCCGGTCTTGACCAGGGGTACGGCTTCCGATGCCACAAAAAGGACTTTTAGGGATTTCGACACGGTATTCTGGTCACTCCTACACTGGCCGGAAAGGATCGGACTCGGTGTAGGCTGTGACCGGCAACCCGTCCAGTTCCCGCTTCAAGTACGCCGCGATTCCCTCGGCTATTCCGATTTCCGTCCCATAATGGCCGGCATCCATGACAGCCAATCCGCGGTCCTCCGCGAATTGGGCCTGATGATATTTCACGTCTCCCGTGACAAGCAGATCCACATCTTCCGGGATGTGTTCAATCTCGCCGCCGCCCGAACCCCCAATGACGGCCACGCGTTGAACCTTGCGATCTTCCCCCACCACGCGCGCGTGGGCAATTCCAAGCTGTTCCCGCACATGTTGGGCAAAGGCGTCCAGTTTGACGGGTTTCGCCAAGTCTCCCACTGCCCCTAGGCCCACGCCGGGGTCCTGGCTCTTGAGCGGCTGAACCTCGAAACGGACCGTGTCACCGGGACAGGCCTCGCGCACCGCCGCCGCCACTCGGGGCGCCATCGCCTCCAGCACAACCGCTTCGAAACGCTGCCGGGCTGACTCAGGCTCCGTGGCGCCGCCGGGATCAATCAGGCCAGCCGGCGTGAAACGCCAATGCGCATTTTCCCACAACGCCCCTCGGGCCGCTTCCCGCACGTTCGCGCATACCTCGGCCAAGTGTTCCCCCGGAACCAACGTGCTCAGCTTGACCTGCGCCGCTTGCTCCACCGGCAAGAGAGGCGCCGCGTCCTCTATTCCCAGCTGGGCCGCCAAAATGTGATTCACGCCCCCGGGGGCCACGTCAAGGTTGGTGTGCGCAGCGTAACAGGACATGCCGCCCTGCACCAAGCCGAGACAAAGCTGGGTGTCGGGCTCCTTGGGGTTGACCGTTTCCAAGGGCGCAAACGGAAACGGGTGATGAGAGACGATCAGATTCGCTCCCGCCTCCCCTGCCGCGAACATGGCCCCACGCGTGACCGAGAGCGCCGTGAGCACACCGCCCACCGTATCATCCGGATCGCCTATCCGTAGCCCGACCCGATCCCACGAATACGCGAGGGCCTCGGGCGCCCACGCCTCCATGACCGCGCATACATCTCGTACTCGCATACATCCTCAGTGTTCCATTGTCAACGCCGCGTATCCCACAACCCGATTGCTGTCTCCCGTGGCTTGGGCGCTGGTCCGGTAATCCAGCCATCGCCATTGCCGGGCGTCCAACGCAAGGGCGTAGGCCATGCCCGCAACAACCGCCGTGGCGCCGCACATGCTGTACCGGCCCCCGGCCACTCCCTCGGCCAAGGCCTCCCAATCCTGTTCCAGCACAGCCCGCACCGATCGGCGATCAATGGCATTGGCCTCTTCTTCGTTCAAGAAATGGGAAAGGTCTGTAGATATCACAAGAAGGTCGTCTTTGTCCACCATGCCGGCGAGACGCTGCCCAAACTCCCCATGCCATTGCGACGGGGGGGCTCCAAAAAGTATGGGAACGATGGGAACAACCCCGATGACCGCCTCTAGAAACGGCAGATGCACTTCGAGGCTGTGTTCCAGACGGTGCGGCTCCTCTGGGACATTCCCAAAGGCGCGGATAAGCTCCCCGGCGAAGGCTTCGTCGATGGGGAACGCGCCCACCGGCGTCTCGAACACGCCCCGGCCGGCGATGGAAGCCGTATCTATACGGTAGCGATGAGAGCATCCGAGCAGAATGACGCGCGCTGGGCGCTTGCCTTCGACCCGCTTGTAGGCATGGGCCGCCGACGGCCCCGAGAATGGATAGCCCGCATGAGGCGCGATCAACGCCGCCACTTGTTCAGGGGCGGGCTCAACGTCGGCTTGTTTCAAGCATTCTCGCACAATGCTCCTGAGCCGCGCGGGATCACCAGGGTAAAACTGCCCCGCGACAGCCGGTTTACGCGTGACGGCCGCACCTTCCATACCTCACCTCCTGAAAGGATAACGCCTGTCCGGATTCGGCTGTTTATCGAACACGGAAGCGCTTCCTTTCTCTTAGCTTTCTTAGCGGATGGACATGCCCCTTGTCTCGCGTGTCACGCTCGTATCCCGTGGATGGCGTCATAGATCTCGTCGGATGCCGCACGGGGCCCCACCTGCGCGAGACGGGACGCGTTTTGGGGTTCGAGCGTCCGGCCTATCTGAGCGAAGAACGCATTGCGTTCGGACAACGTGGGGTAGTTCCGCTTCGCCCAGTCACTGAGGTATCCCATCCCGGCCTGCCGTTGCATGATGGTGTGGGCATACATGATGTACGCCCCTTCCCGGAATACCGAAGCCACCGGCTGAAGTTCCTCGGCATCAAAGTCGTCCGCGAAACGCTGGCCGTGCGCGTTCATCTCCGTGCCCACCACAACCGGCAAGCCCCGGTCCATGGCCTTTTCCACCACGTCATAGAGATTGGCCACCTTGGTCTTCTTGGTTTCTTTGTCCGCGATGTTCCAATTGCGATCCGGGATGATGTTGAGCGCCGCCGTGCCTGCATCGATGTGCAGATCCAGCAGCTCATCCATGGCCTGCTCCCCTTCAGAGGTTCCGTCAAGCCACGTGAGGGTGGGAATAGCGTTGGCCTCCAGCACAAAACGGTTGAACCGGTTCAAGCGCGGGAAGGCGTCGCTGTCTGGCTGAACGTAACCGGGGCCGCCCCGTTTCATGGTTTTCGAGCGAATGAGCGCCTGTAATCCGGGAGAATCGCTAAGGAGCCTCTTGATTTCGCTGAGATCGGTCTTCAGCTTTTGCGCCCAGAACTGGGCGCGCGCATCCTCGCTAGGGTAAATCTCGGCCGCCTTGGCTTCGTACGCCTGACACACATGACGCTCGGTCGCGTTCCCATTGGGCGTCCAGGGCGTCACGTCAAGGCCGTAATCCACCTCCACGGGAGCAAGGTACGCGTTGACCCGTTCTATCAGCCCTTGCGTACGGCGCTGCGCCAATTCCTTCAACTCGGCCAAGAAGGCCTGGTCCGGCACATCGCTCGTAGGAAATCCCATGCCCATATGGTATGTGATGCCGGGCTCGCCGGGGGAATTGATCTCTCGGGATGATAATTCGGGCAAGAAAAGGCGTGTTTCCAACCCGGCCGCCGCCCGGAGATTCAGCCGGTTCGCCGCCTCGAGAAACTCCTCGACGGCGTCCAACACATCAAAATCCACTACGCCGGCTACGGCTAACCCGGCTTGCCGGGCTTTCCATGCGAAACAGGTGGGGGAGTACCCGTAGCCATTGAAGGAGTAGAAGGTATGGCAATGCATATTAACGGCGTGGCCGGGCTCTGACAGTTCAATGGCGCCGTCATCCGCCATCTGGATAAGCTCGTCAAGAGCGGCCCTGCGCCGCGCCGGATCAAAATCGTTGAGCTGCGTTTCCAAGTGTTGTTGGGTGTCCACGGACATGGAGGTTCTCCTTCATGCATGAATTGAGATGGAAACCTCCATGGTACCGGACAGCGTATGTCAAATCCAAATGAGAAACGGTCTTACGCCCCCTTATAGGCATCCCGAACGAGTTCCGCCAAGCGTTCGCTGTGGCGGGCGATGCCGGAAAGGCCTTGTTTGAGAATCACCTTGAGCCGGGCGTCTCTCTCGTTCAAGAAGAGCCGGGTTTCAAGCAATGTGTAACAACTCAGCGCCAATTCCGCTTCTTCAAAAGATAGGGTTGCAAAAGCTCCTTTTTTGAGCTTTTCGATTGCGCCGCTCAACACGGTTTGCCGGCGGCGTTCGGCCTCGCGATCCCCAGTAGACTTGCCCCCGCTTTCTTGTGCGGCATTCGTAGTCCCGTTGCTGTGTGAGAGTGACTCAATCTGCGTATCCAGTAGCCAGTCGGCTTCGTTTTTGCCTTCCCCGGTCTCCACGCTTGGGACGTGGGCTTGGCCTTGGCTAAGCTCTTTAAGCGTGGCCTCGATTTCCGCACCGAACGGCGCATCCAGTAGGCGCAATGACGATGCCGGGGCGGACGGAAGGTTGCAGGACGCGTCTTGGGGCGGCGGAGAAGGAGCGATTGCGTCCTCGGCGGGCGTGTCCCCGTCCGGGGCATCCGTATCCGGAGGCTCTTGGCTGTTGACTGAGGCCGCCGCCTCCGCCAGCGGCTCGAGCACCGCCACGCGGGCGCGCGCTTCCGCCAACCCCCGCTCAAGATTATCCAATACCTTGTCCCACTTTCGGCGGCGGTGAGGCTCATTCCGCCGGCGATACTCCGCCCGTTCGAGCAACTCATGTATTTGGGTTACAATCGCTCGCCGGTGTTCGAGTTCGCTCTCAAACCCTGGCTCAGGTCTCTTGCTGGGAGTCTTCCACGCCATGGCACGTCACTTCCGTGTAAGTGTTAGCCCCAAACCGCCGGATGGGAATGTTGCTCTTTGGGGAGCGTCCGTATCCAGCGATCGGGGTGCGTTGCGCATCTTGTCTTGGAAAGCCGTAGCGTATACCATACGGAGGCCACGCTCTCCCATCCATTATTATCGGCCAAAGGTCTAACGACATTTACTCCAGACTGGCCGATTGGGAAGGGGGCCTCGAACCTTTACCCCGGATAATCCATGAATAACAACGAAGCAATTGTCACTTTCCAGAATGTGAGTAAGAATTTCGGCGCCCAGGATGTCCTCATGGACGCAGGCTTTGCCATCCACGACGGCGAACGCGTGGGACTGATTGGGCGCAACGGCTCCGGCAAATCCACGCTGCTGACGCTGATGGCCGGTCTCGACGCGCCCGAGGGCGGTTTGGTCACGCGCAAACGGGGGCTGCGGACGGCGATGATGGGGCAGGATTGCGCATTGGTCCTGGACCAGACCGTGGGCGCCGTGCTTGAGAAAGCCAGCGGGGCGATGGCGTCCATGCGGGAATCCTATCAGGCCAAGAGCGAGGAGTTGAGCCAGCTTCCACAGGACCATCCTAGGCGGCAGCCGTTGATGGAGGAAGTCACGAACCTGGAGCGGCGGCTGGCCGTCCACGGGGCCTGGAACTGGGAACAGCAGTTGAGCCGGGTCCGGACCGCGCTTAAGCTCCCGCCGGACGATGCCCGGTTGGACACGCTGTCCGGCGGCGAGTTGCGGCGCGTCGAGCTGTCGGAAGTGTTGCTGGAGGAGCCCGACCTTCTACTGTTGGACGAACCCACGAACCATCTCGACATCGCCAGTGTTGAATGGCTCGAAGGCTTCCTCAACAGCTTCGGCGGCGCCTGCGTGCTGGTCACCCACGACCGCTATTTCCTCGACCGGGTGGTGAGCCGCATTCTGGAGTTGGAGGATGGCCGCGTGTATAGCCATCCCGGAAGCTACAACGCGTTCCTTGAGCGGCAGACCCAGCGGCGCCAGCACGAGGCCCGCGCCGAGGATCGCCGCCAGGCCTTGCTGCGGCGGGAACTCGCCTGGATGCGGCAAGGCCCCAAGGCCCGCTCCACCCGGCAACAAGCCCGGCTCGACCGGTTCCACGAGC
>PUOI01000185.1 GCA_003552765.1 Candidatus Hydrogenedentota bacterium
CCGGCGATGCAGATGTATCGGAAGTGCTGGAGGAGTTGGAAGATAGGGAAGGCGTCCATATGGTTTTGGAGCCCCTTGGCAGGGAAGAAGAGGAAGATTTCCCGTGGGGATTTCCCGGCGGGGACGCTCCCAGCGATCCTTTTCTGCCGGAGACGCCGGAGGACGGCGTGATATCGCCTTTTGAGTTCGGCATGCCGGGGCTGGAGGTTCCGGAACCACCTGACGGCGCGCCGTACGTCTCTGAGGATACGCTGCAAGAAATAATGGAGTTGATGGGCGAAGGCGATGTCGAAGCCGTTGAAGAATTATTGGAGGACATAGACGCGCGGCCGGGGCTGATCGACTTTGTAGAGCGAATGGTGAGCCTGGAGCCTGAGCCGGCTCCCGAGGTTTACGAGCTTGACGAGGTGCATCAAGCCGCCAAGGCGGGCGATGTGCCCCGGTTGCGCGATCTCCTACAAGAAGATCCGGACGCGATTCATTCTGGGTTGGAGGAAGGCCGTCCGGGGCCGCTTCATATAGCGGCGGGCTACGGACGTGAAGAGGCGGTAGCGTTCTTGCTGGAGCAAGGCGCGGATGTGGAAGCTCAAACCGGGCAATCGCATACCCCATTGCACTATGCCGTAAACAGCGGGCGAGCCGGTGTGGTGGAGTTGCTGCTGGAGGCGGGCGCGCCAAGAGACGTCCGTGATTACCGGGAACTAACAGCGCTCGAGTGGGTGCGCGAGCAACCCGCGCTGCATTACCTGCTGCCTCTCTTCCCGGAATATGCAGAGGTGGAGGATCCGGATAGCGATGATGCTGATGTGCCGCGCTTACACCAGTTGGCGCGGCAAGGCGCGTTGGAGAACGTGCAAGGGTGGGTGCAGGCGGAGCCGGATGATCTGGAACGGACAGATGTGCATGGCCGCACCCCACTGCATTTGGCGGTGATGAACGGACACGCCGATGTCGCCTCCTATCTGCTCGAAGAAGGCGCAGACCCGCACAGCATGGACGAGGATTGGCGGACTCCCTTGCATGAGGCCGTATCGCGCGGCCATGAGGATATCGTGGAGGCGCTCTTGGCGAAGGGGGCCCAGGTGAATGCGCGTGATGTTCGGGGCCGCTCCGCCATGCACATGGCGGCGGAAAACGGATCCGTGCCGCTCTTGAGGAGGCTCGCCCAGGCGGCTGGCGCCTACGAGGCGCGCGATCAGAACCATCTCCAGCCCCTCCATTTGGCGGTCAGAAACGGTCACATGGAGGCCGTGGAGCATCTTCTTGAAAGAGGCGTCTCCGTTGATGCTCGGGACATTCACGGCCGGTCTCCCCTGTACTGGGCGGTTTATGAGGGACACGAAGCGATTGGACGGTTGCTTCTGGAGAATGAGCCGGTCATTCAGGGAGACAACAACAACACCACGCCTTTGCATATCGCCGCCGCCTACAACTTCACCAATATCGCCGAACTGCTGTTAGAGCACGGGGCGGATGCGTACGCCGTGAATAGAGGCGGCAGAACGCCGGTGGATTATGCGCTAGCCCTTGGCAGGGAAGCGATGGCCGAGTTTCTTGAAGAACACGCTGGCTTAGGGACGCCCACTTTACACCGGCTCGTGCGCGATGGCGGCGCCGCAGCTGTCAGGCATCATCTCCAAGGAGCGCCCGAAGACCTCGAAGCCACGGATAACCGCGGCCTGACCCCGCTTCATGTAGCCGCCGAGGCGGGACACGCTCATATAACCGCCTATTTGCTTGAGGAAGGGGCCGATCCGGAGAGTATGGATGAGAACAGCGCGCGGCCTCTCCACAAAGCGGCGGCGAGGAATCATGCGGACGTCGCAGAACATCTGGCGGCCGCCGGGGCCGAGATTAATCGCCGGGATGAGGATGGCCGATCTCCTTTGCATGTGGCGGCCCGAGAGGGCGCGTTGGAGGTGTTGGAACTTATCATCCAAGAAGGCGGCGTAGTGGATCTCCGGGATGCGGACCTGTCCCGGCCGCTTCACCTTGCGGCGGAGCAAGGGCATGCGGACGTTGTCCAACGGCTTCTTGACGCCGGCGCCTCCATGGATGTAACCAACGGGGCCGGGCGTTTCCCGTTGCATCTCGCGGCCCAGGAAGGCCATGAGCCAATTGTCCAGTTGATGCTGGCCAATGAGGCGAGTCTGGGCGGGGATCACCGGGGCGAAACGCCGCTGCATCTGGCGGCTTCCCAAGGCCACGAACAGGTCGTCCAAATGCTTTTGGACCACGGAGCGGACCTCGGCGCCGAAGCGAGAAGCGGTGAGACGCCGTGGGACTACGCTGTTTCGGGGGAAAGACGTTCCATATTGAGGCTTTTCGCCAATCATGAGCCCGCCCTTCAAACAGAGTATGAGGCCATCGCGGCTCTTCCTGAAGGGATGCCGGGACCGGAGGAAGCCGAAGATGAGCAGGAACCCCCCGCCGATCGATTCCGCGAAGCAATCGCCCGGGGCAACATGGAAGTGGCTCTGGAGTTGATAGCGGAGTATCCCGATTTCGCTAGCTGGAGCAATTCGGACGGCATGACCGCGCTGCATTACGCAGTCATTTATGGAACGGCGGACCTGGTGGAGAAGCTGCTGACGGAGTACGGCGTGGACCCCAACGCGGGCAACGAACGTGGCGAGACCCCCCTTCACTACGCGGGGCTCCTGGAGCGGAATCATATCGCCGAATTGCTCATGGAGCATGGGGGCCGCCGACATACATCCGACGAGATGGGGCGCTATCCGCGTCAGCTGGCCCGCGCCTCCGAAACCGCGGATCTTCTGGGGGCTTCTGCTTTCTCCACCCCATCCTCCCGTTCCCCGCAACCAACGCGGACGTTCGGTGCTCAACCGTTCCCCTGGATGCGCCAGATGATGGAGAACGAGTCCGAAAGAGACGTGGAGTATCTCCTTGACCGGTACAACAAAGAGTATCTAGAGGGCGACGAGAGAGGCAACACCCCCCTCCATTGGGCGGCGTTGGAAGGCCGGGTGTGGGTCGTGGACCTGGCTGTTGAAGCGGGGATCTCCGTCAACAAACGCAACCATGAGGGCGCCCGCCCCATACACTTGGCGGCCCAGGCCGGCCATTTGGATATGGTCAAGAAATTGGTGGAGGAAGGGAGCCACCAGACTTCCGACTTGAATTGGAGAACGCCGCTTCACATGGCGGCGGCCTTAGGAGACGTGGAGATGGTGGCCTTCCTGCTCGATCATGGCGGGCAGATAAACGCCAGGAGCCGGGACCGCCGGACTCCGTTGGATTACGCCTTGGATTTGGGACGCCACGAAGTGGCCGAGCTTCTTATTGAACATGGCGGGACATCCGAGAGATATGACACGGCAACGACGGCGGAATAACCCCGCCGGTTAAGCCGCTGAGCCGGAGGGCGCGCGTCAAACCTGCTGGTCAACGAGGCCGCGGACCCCATAAACTGGGATCCGCGGCCGTTTACGTTACGCTGCCGCTTTTCGCGGGGTTGCTACCCGTCTTCGGCTTCCAGGTAGAGGAACTTGTAGTTCACATACCCCCGGATATTGGGTTCGAATCCGCGAAGATCGGGCGAGCGAAGGTTCTTGCGCGTGTAGAAGTACAACGGCGCGATGGGCGCGTCCTCCATCAGAATGATCTCGGCATCGCGCAGGATCTCGGAGCGCCGCTCGGGATCGGCCTCGCGCCGCGCCGCCGCGATGAGGCCGTCGTATTCTTCGGAGCTGTACCCCGTCCGGTTGTTCCCGCCGTCCGTCACGAAGCATTCCAGGAAATTGATGGGATCGTTTACGTCGCCGATCCAGCCGGAACGCGCGATGTCGTAGTCGAGGTTGCTCATCGAAGAGAGATAGACCGACCACTCTTGGTTGAGCAGGTTCACATTGGCGCCCAGGTTGGTCCGCCACATATTTTGAATGGCCTGAGCGATCATGCGGTGGTTTTCGCTGGTGTTATACAGCAGGTCCAAGGGCGGCAGCCCCTCCCCGCCGGGATAGCCCGCCTCCGCCAGCAGTTCCTGGGCGCGCTCCACATCGTGCGGAAGCTCCGCCCCTGGAAGGAACCCTTCGGTGTCCGGCGGGGTAAGGTGGGCAGCGGGCTGCTCGTCCGCCCTGGTAATGTTTTCGACAATCGCCTCGCGATCAATGGCCATGGCGAGGGCGCGCCGGACACGCGCATCGTCCAGGGGCGGCCGGGTCACGTTGAACCGGAAGTAGTACGTGCCGAGATAGGGGTTGATTTCAAGGACTTCGGGCCGGTTCTCGCGGTACCAATCGATGCGGTTGATCGGCATATCGCCGGTCCAGTGCAGCTCGCCGCCGCGGAAGGAGCGTTCCTCGGTCTGCAAATCGTCGATGGGATAGAAGTTGACGCCGTTGAGCCGGACGGTTTCCGCGTCCCAATAGTGTTCGTTGGCGACTGTGCGGATGACCTGGTTGGGACGCCAATCCGCTAGCTCAAACGGGCCGTTGGAGACCATGTTGCCGGCCCGTGTCCATGGCGTGCCCCGTTCGTCCATCGCGCCGAAGGCTTCGATGCTGTCTTGGTGAACGGGGAAGAACGTGTAATGAATCTGCAGGGACAAGAAGTACGGCGTGGGATGCTCGAGAGTCACCTCCAGCGTTTGGTCATCCAGCGCCTGCGCGCCCACCTCGCCGAAGTCCTCGAGATCGCCTTCGTTGTACGCCTCCGCGTTTTCGATGCAGTGCAGCATGTAGGCGTACTCGCTGCCAAGAGCGGGTGATAGGATGCGGTTCCACGCGTACACGAAGTCATGGGCCGTGACGGGATCCCCGTTGGACCACCGGGCGTCGTCCCGGAGATGGAAGGTGTAGACGAGGTCGTCATCGCTAATCTCCCACGACTCCGCCACGCCGGGGGCGGGCTCCAAGGTCTCGGGATCCATAATGACCAGACCCTCGAACAATGCCACGAGGATCATGTGCTCGGGCACGCCTGTGACGACATGGGGATCCAGGCCCTGGGGTTCGGCGCTGTTGCCCCAGTGCAGGATGCCTTCCCGCGTACCGCGCTCCACGCGGGTTTCGCCGGGTTCACAGGCGGTAAGAAACAGCGCGGCGATGCCCGCCGCAAGACAACACAATACAATCGAACGCATGGGTGGGTCTTCCTTACATTTTCGGTTGATGCCGCAGCGAGAGAGCGGAATACCCAGGAGCTGCGGCAGATTGCGCATTAATCCGGGAGGATCTCAAGTGGTCAACGCCGGGTACTTGCGCCGCTCCAAGGAGCAACACCCCCGGTGATCCTTTCTCAAATGAGCGTGCATTCCCCGCACGTTACTGGATAATCGTGTCGAGTTCTTCAAGGATCTTCTGGCTGATTTGCTTGCGCAAGTGTTCGGGGATCTTGTAATGCCCCTCTTTTTCGAGCAACTCCATCGTGCGCGCGCAGACTTTGTAGGCCAGGTCCTGTACTTTCATTCGGTCACCTTTCACGGATTGGGCCAAGTTCTTTGGAGGGGTGTTCGGACTACCCGATGGTCACCCGGTTCTGGCCGTTTTGCTTGCTCTTCTGTTGAAGCTCCTTCGCCCGGCTTATGAGATCATCCGGCGAATCCCCGCCTTGGGCGGACGCGGCTCCAATCGAAACGGTGATGCTCAGCGTCCGTCCCGGAATGGCGTAGTTGGATTTCTCCACCATAAGCCGGAGGGTGTTCGCCATGGTCTCGATTTCGCTGGACTTGAGGCTGGGAAGAATGGCGGCGAAGCGCTCGCTTCCCCACCGGCCCAGCAGGTCGCAGCTCCGCATGCCATTGGCGAGGGTGCGGGCCGTGATCGAAAGGACCTTGTCACCGGCCTTATGGCCGTGAGCCTCGTTAATGGCATCGAAGCCGTCAATGGCCATGAAAAGCACCGCCAGCCGGCCGCCTCCTTGGTTGAACTCCTGGACCCGCTGCCGCAGCACCCGCTCCGTGTACGTACGGTTCGCCACGTTGGTCAGGCTACAGGTCATGGCGGGGACTTCGGACTCCCGCAGTTGGCGAAGGGCCGCCATCTCCGCCGTGTTGTCTTGAAACGATTGAATGGCTCCCGTGACGTGTCCCTCGTCATCATGGATAGGGGCCACCCTGAGCTGCACGGGCATCCGGTATCCCTTCTTGTGAAGGAGATAGACGCTGTACTTCCGCTCCTTGCCGTCCCGCATCGTGGCCGACAAGGGGCAGCGGTTTTGGCACAGCAAATTGGCTTGCTCGTTGACATGCATAAGGACGTTGTCGGAACAACACTGCCCCGCGACCTCGGATTCCCGATAGCCGGTCAACCGTTCGGCGCCGCGGCTCCAGTATTGGACTCTTCGTTGGCGGTCAACGATGTAGACTCCCTCGAATAGGTTATCGAGCAGCGTTTTGAGAAGCTGTGGCGTTTCCATCATGGCGGACACGTTCATGGCATTCATCTCATCAAATTGGACGGCGGTTCAAGGGAAACCGGGAATGATTACGCCGGGAAGCGCAAGACCGCCGTGCTGGGTTCATGGAACACGGGATAATGGCTTTTTCTTTTCGTGATGGGAGCCGTGGCGGCGAACAGAGTAAACCGCCCCTTCTCGCATCTTCGTTTAGTGTAGCAAATTAACTGGTTAGCGCAAACTGGGACGAAGCCGGTGCATTTGGTGGGTGGAAAAAGCGGGCGGGACGGCCCCAGCATTCTGGAGGATCGCCCCGCCCGTGGAAAGCTAATGAGGTTAGAGTTCCGCTAGGTCCCGCGCCACATCGGTCTGGTAGGCTTGCCATGCCGGGACGATGCCGGCCAGAATCCCAACCACGGCGACTGCGGCGAAGGCGGTGAGCATCTCGGCGGATGGAAGCCCCCATGCATCGATGACGAGCCCGTAGCTCCAGGTCAGTTGGATACCGATGAACCACGTCACGATGTTGCCAATGATCCAGCCGCTTACGATGCCCAGCACGGTCACGAGAAACGCCTCGATGAGAACCGAGCCCACGATTTCCGGCGCGGACGCGCCCAAGGCCCGCATGATCGCGAGGTCGCGCTTGCGTTGGAGGATGCTCAAGTACAGCCCAATGAGGATGGACAGGGCCGCGATAATCACCACGAGGTAACCAATGGCGAGCAACACGCCTTGGATTGTGCCAAGCAGGTTCTCGTAGAGGTCCCAGATTTCCATAACGGGAATGGCCGCCATGGCGCGCAAGGTGTCGTTGAACTCCTGGCGGAGCGAAAACCGCTCCGCTGGGGTATGCAGACTCACAAGCACGGAAGTGACTTCATCCGCCATCAAATCCGCGGAGTCGCCGGCGGGGTCGGCTTGTACCTCGACGTCGTGATCATGGCCATTGTTATGGTCGTGGTCGTGGTTGTGATCGTGCCCGTGGCCGTGCCCATGATCGTGGCCGTGGTCGTGGTCGTGTTCATGGTCGTGGTCATGCACTTTCCAGACGGATTCCAGCGTCGTGTAGATGGCCCGGTCATTGGGGGAGTCCGTCGCGTCGAGGATCCCCACGACTTCGTAGGGGTGGTCATCATGAACGTGAGCCAGGTGATCGGGCATATCCATGAACCCATGGGTCCCGACAAAGGTATCGCCGATTCCAAGACCGGTGCGGCGCGCCACCATGCTGCCGATCACCGCCTCGAAATCGTCCTCGAAATACCGGCCCTCGGCAAGCGAAAAGAGCGGTTCATCACGGACATGCTCGGGAAAGAAATCGAACAGTTCCCGGGTCGTGCCGACGATGCGGTAGCCCTGATACGTGTCGCCCAACCCAATGGGAAAGGCCTGGTTCACCGCCTCGTGATCGCGGACGTGTTCATACTCTTCGTAGGCTATGTTGCCGGTGGGCGTGTCCATGAAATAGACGCTGCTCAATACCAGCTGTAACGGACTGCCCGCAGCGCCCACCACGAGGTCGTAGAGTTGGCCCTCCTCAACGAACCGTTTCTCCGTCTCATCGCGCAGGGTGAGCACGCCCGTGATCAAGGATACCCCCAAGGCGACCGAAAGGACCGTAAGGATGGTGGTGAGACGGCGGTTCCACATGTATTGCCATGCCATGCGCCATAAACTCATGCGTTCGCCTCCTTAATCAGCTCGGAACAATCGAACTGTTCGTCTAGCCGTTTCGCCAGCTCTTGCTCATGGGTCACCATGAGCAGCGTCACCCCTTCCTCTTGGCACAGGGTCAGCAATACGTCCATGACCGCGGCCGAGGAGCGGGGATCGAGGCTGCCCGTTGGCTCGTCGGCGGCGACGATCTTTTGCTTATTCGCGAGCGCCCGCGCGATGGCGACCCGCTGCCGTTCGCCGACGCTGAGGGAGGCGGGCTTGCTGTGAAGCCGGTGCGCCAAGCCGACGCGCTCCAGAAGCGCCGTGGCCCGCTCTTTCCATTGGGAAGAGGGCAGGGTGTCGCTGAAGCGCATGCCCAGCATGACGTTTTGCAAGGCCGTGAAGGGTCCCAGCAGGTTGAAGGTTTGGAAAATAAAGCCATAGCGTTCGCCCCGGAACCGGTCGAGCTGGCCTTCGCTGAGGGATGCGATATCGGTTCCATCCACCGTAATGTGGCCGGCTTCGGGACGGAGCAGCCCCGAGATAAGGTTCAACAGAGTGGATTTGCCGCACCCGCTCGGTCCCCAAAGGGCCATTTGGGCGCCTTCGGGCGCGTGGAATTGTTCGCAGACGAATTCCACCCCTGGACCAAGCACGCGGCGGCATTGTTCTACGGTTACCATGCATGTCCTCCTAAAGTTGTGATGAATGCCTATACCGGCGGCCGCCGACGGGAGGCGCCGGGCGGGCCATGATGCCGCCGGAGCAGGATAGCATTGTTGAGAAAGGAATCTCAACATGCGCGCGGCGATTGAGCGCGGGATACGCCCACCCCTCATACGCCCTTTAGTTGTGCTTCAGCGACGCTCTTGCGTTAGGGGGTGGTTGTGTATCACTGCAAGATATTCTCGTAGCATGTCTCAATGCCCATGGCCTTATGTAACTTGAAGAACTCGATGAAGCGATTCATGGAACGGTTCTGTCTTCCGCTCCTATTGCGTACTTTTTCGTGACGCGCTAGGAGATAATCTCTTTTGGAGGGGTGAAACGGCAGGTTTATGCCTGCAGACATATTAAGCTCATCAAAAGGCACGATCCGTGTGAAAAGCAGTGCTTGAGCAACCACACTGGAAGAGAGACTAATATCTATAAGCTCTATGTCCTCCCTTTCGGTGAGTATGTCCCGGAGAAGTAGGGAATTCCTGTGGGTTGACTTTCCAAGAATGAAGAATAGGGACGTATAAGATGCAACCATCGCATCCAAGACCACCCTCTCCACCTCATTTTGGCATTCTTGTGTATCGTAGTATTTCTGGACACACGTCTTGCCACCCTTCTTATACTCGTATGTTGCGAAATTTCCCAACACATCTACTTCGCTCTGATCATGTATCACGAATGTGTTCTTACGCACAAGACCCAACAATCGTGCGCAGCGCATCATATAATTTTCGCTGGCGAACGAGTCCAATATCCGCCCGTGAAGTGTGCCCTGGATACTTCGATATATCTTATAGGTATCGACCAGTGTCATAATACCCTCCTCTTACCGCGTCTGGATGGCGCAGTCTAGTACCTTTTCAGCCCCCAAACTATGAGTATCCCGATTGCGTCTGACATAGCCTGCCATGCTGTCACAAATCAAATCCATCCCGTAGGGATGACAGGTGTTAGTCAGGGGTCTTTGAGATGTACACCCGCGCATAGGAACCGCGGCTCAACCGTGACTGTTCATGGCGCTGAAGGCGCCGCTGGGAGTAGCCTGGGACAAGCGAAGCGCAGTCCCAGGATTGACGTCCCCCCGCATGTCCGTCCTGAAGGGACGGAAGAAAGGCGCGGTGTTTGCCCCGGTCCCTTCAGGACCGATTTCGTAGGTGGCCCGTGACCTAGGGCTGCGCTTCGCTTGCCCTAGGCTACTGCCCGTGGCGCCTTCAGCGCCATGCACGCACACGGTTGAGCTGTGGCTTTTGTGCGCGTCAAGCGTGAAATGCGAAGTTATTGGGAATGCCTTTCTTCGTGCGTGGCCCAGTGGACCACGTTCTAACGTCTCGTCTGTTAGGCGCGCGGTTTGTGCAGGTCCATTGTGTCTACATGGATGATAGCACACTGTGGTTCGCCCGGTCTCGCATGTATTTGTTGGGGCGGCCGAAGCGATCAGGCGTCCAGCGTATCCAGGGTTTCCTTCACGCGGCGCTGGATGACGGCGGTCATGCGGGGATCCAGGCCCAGCGGCTCCGTGACGCGGTGGGCGATGTCGGGATGGTTGGCGGCGGCTTGCGCGGCCAACTGGGGGATGTCCGTGGTGCTGTGGCGGCCCGGGGAGAGGAAGTAGGGATGCACGATGACGAGGCGCGCGCCTTGTTCCACGCACCTCGCGAAGGCCTGTTCGATGGTGGGTTCGGCCAATTCCATGTGGGCCGGCTCGACGATGGCCGTCCCCGTGGATTCGCGATACGCCTGCGCCACGCGGAAAAGCATGTCGTTGGCCGCCGGGTTCTTGGAGCCGTGATCCACAAGGATCACGCCGGTCTCGGATGGTAGGGAGTGAGCTTGCATGATTGAAAACGTCTTTCAAAACAATCGTTGGAACGAACCGTATCGCCGCCTCGCACGCGAGTTATACATGCCAACAAGATGCCGACGTTACGAGTAAACGCTGGCTTGGCCCGCAATGATTCCCAATGAACGCGCCCTCCATGGTTTTGGGCATGGAGGGCGCGTGAGGAGTTTATCCAGCGCAAGGCCCTATTCAGCGGGATCGCGCAGAGGCGGCAATTCGTTCAGCCGGATGTCGGAGAACCGGATGAGCATGGGATCGCCGGGATGAAGCTGGAAGC
>PUOI01000510.1 GCA_003552765.1 Candidatus Hydrogenedentota bacterium
GTTCCCGGATGAGGTTTAGGATGACGGCCTCCGCTTCGCTGGGCGCCAGGCCGAACCGCAGGGCAAGGGCGTTAGCGCACAGGCTGACGCTGTCACGTCCAGGGGCGTCGCGGAAGAGGCGGCGTTCGCTGTCGTAGAGCTGGTCCTGGTAGGCCTCCTTCACGCGCGCGGCCTGTTCGCGATACGGCGCGGGATCGCGGTCGAGATGCTCCATGATATCGGCCGCTGTCTCAAGCGAGGCGTAGTAGAATGCGTTCACCACCGCGTTTGCCCGGTCCGCCACCTCCCGCGGGGATTCGCTGCCGTGATGCTCCGAGTCCTGTGCGAGCAGCGACGTGCCGCCGAGGCCTTCGAGCAGGCCGTCCTCGTTCTCATACCGGCCGAAATAGTCGTGGAGCCCTTCAAGCGTATCGTCCGCCATGCGCTGAAGAAACCCGAGATCGCCGGAATAGCGGTAGTACTGGTCCAGCATGAGAGGCCATTGCAGGCCGTACTCCGCGGTTTCCTCCTGAACGCTGCCCGGAGCGAACGTCTTCACGTTGCCGGAACCGCGCGCGCTGTTGGCGAAGCCGAGCAGCGATTTCTTGGTGAGCGACGCGTCGCCCGTCATCAGCATGTGGCCGCGGCTTGTGATGACGGCCTCGCCCAGATGTTGGCCCTTCTCCAGGCTGGGATACTGGTGAAAGCCTTCCTGCGAGGCGTAACCGGCCTGGTTCACGCTGAGCCGCCAAGCCCGTTCGAGCACCGGGTCCGAGGCGGTGAAGCGCCGGCCGCCGGCAGTGAACGGATGATGGCGGATGTCCACCCATACCGTGGGCGGGGCAGCCACGTTCACTACTTCCACGTATCGAAACGTGCGCGCCGCAAAGAATTCGATGAGTTCCTCCGCGCCGGTCAAACGCGCAAACTCTTGATACGCGGGGCGAACCCAAATGTCCTGCGCGTCTTCCGGGGACGGCTCGAGCGTCATGCCATGACGAACTTCAATGGTTTCCCCGGCTTGACCGCCCGTGACCTCCATTCGCGTGTGCCCCACCAAGGGATGGCCGAAGTCGTAGATGTAGCGTCCCTCGCTCTGCCGGTTGATGCGCTCCGGCGTGATGCGCCTGGTTTCGAGCGGCGGCGTGAGCGAAGGGACGAAAACCAGATCGGGCTCGCCAGTGAGCGGCGTGTCCCATGCGCCGTCGTCAAACTCGCGCGTCCGCCAGTCCTGGGGATAGTGCCGCATGTCCATATCCTCGGCGAACTGAATGTCATCGCCGATGGTCCGGCTGGCGGGAAAGGCCGCCAAACGGTGGCTCCGCCATGTCTCATCGGTGACGATGCGCTCCGTGCGGCCGTTGGGGAAACGGAGGTCCAGGGCGAGCACGAACCCTTCGCGGTTGTCTCCGCTATGCCAGACCCGGTTGCGCAGTCCCCGATAATAGGTGTGCGCGCCAATCACGTTAACGCCCTGCGTAATCGAATCCGTCACGTCCACCGATTGGAAAGGATAGGCGAAGGGGTATCCGGGCCCGGGACCTTGAACGGCGACCGCCTCATTGATGTAGAGCTTGGCGTGGTCCTTTGCGGAAAACCGGAGCTTAGCTTCAACGGGGGCTTCTTCGAGTTCAAAGGTCTTTCGGTACAACGTGTGGACATTGCGCGGGGCATCCGGCGCGGGTTCGGGGGCGCCGTCCGCGCCAAGGAGGTCAATGGGCTCCAGCCCTTCGAGGACCGGATTGCGTAACCACTCGGCCCCTTCAAACACCTCCGCCCTGGCCGAGCCAGCCGCAATTGCCAACACAAGAATCGTCCCCGCCCAAAACAACTTCATCCACCTATCCTTTCTTCAACATATGTGCATAACGGACGCCGCCTTTTGTCCATACTTGAGGACATAAGCGGCGTAAAACGTGGTTTTTCGCTCAGTATGAGGGGCTCGTAACCGTTCCGCCTTTAGATTGTGGGTAGCCCCTTCCAGCCCGTGATTCATGGCCCGGAAGGCCATGCCACCTCCTAGCGCATTCACTTCGGCGGTCCACACGTTTAGGGCGGGCTAAGGACTAGTGAGTGGGCAGACGCGTCCCCTTCGGGAGGTCTCCGCAGATTCGATGCTTTTTCGATGCGATGATTCATGGTATCGTAGCATGAGCGGCTGTGGAACTGCATCTCCGCCTTTGCGATTGCTTCTCACGTAACGCCGGATGAAAGACCGGCCCTGGCCTGGCCTCCGTATCAGGAGTTGGATGATGACGCTTCAATGGGTTGACCTCACAATTCCAATGCACAACGGCATGACGGTTTGGCCGGGCGATCCGCCGTTTTCCATGGAGCCAGACGCGCGGATTGCCGAGGGCAGCGAGGTCAACGTGAGCAAGCTGACCTTGAGCACCCACACGGGCACCCATGTCGACGCGCCGTGGCATTTCGAGGACGGCGGCAAGAAGCTCGACGAGATCGCCACGGACGTATTCTTCGGCGAGGCCGGTCTGGTCGAGGCCATGGACGCAGACGTGGTTTCGGCGGCGGATTTGGGACCCTCCCTCTTGCCTTCGCGCCTGTTGGTGAAGACCCGCAACAGCAAGATCCCCGTCAATGCGCCCTTCCGGGACGATTTCGTGGCGCTCGACGCCTCGGCGGCCCAGCGTTGCGTGGACGAGGGCGTGCGGCTGGTGGGCGTGGACTATCTCTCGGTGGAGCCTCTCAAGCACGGCGGCCAATCCACCCATCGCATTCTGCTGCAAAACGATGTGTTGATTGTGGAAGGCTTGCTGCTTCACAAACTGAACCCTGGCCGCTGCCAATTCGTGGTGGCGCCGCTCAACCTCATGGACGCGGATGGAGCGCCGTGCCGGGCTTTCGCCGGGAGGGAACCGCCATGAACACTTCGCTGGGAGACATGCGCAACGTCTTGGTGATGGTGTTGGCCGGGGGCCAGGGCGAACGCCTCCACCCGCTCACCCGGAACCGGGCGAAACCGGCCGTTCCCTTCGGGGGCATCTACCGAATTATCGATATCTCGTTGTCAAACTGCCTGAATTCCCAGTGCCGCAGGATCTTTGTCCTGGTCCAGTACAAGAGCCAGTCCCTGGAACGGCATATCCGTTACGCGTGGGGCATCATGCACCCGGAACTCGGGGAATTCGTCGAGGTCGTTTCGCCCCAGAAGCGGGTGAGCGAGGACTGGTATCTGGGCACGGCGGACTCCATCTACCAGAATCTGTATTCCGTGGACCGGGAAAGCCCGGACCAAGTGCTCGTTCTCGCGGGCGACCACATCTACAAAATGAACTACCAGCACATGGTGCGGTTTCACCGCGAGAACCAAGCCGATATCACCGTGGGCGCCATTCAAACCTCCCCGGCCGAGGCGCATCGTTTTGGGATTTTGGAGACGGACGCCGATGGCCGGGTGACCGGCTTTGAGGAGAAGCCTCGTCATCCCAAGCACATGCCGGGCAGCAGCGACGTGGCGCTGGCGAGCATGGGCATCTACGTCTTTACCCTGAAAACCCTCAAGGACGTCTGTATCGAGGATGCTCAGCGGGAAGGAACGCACGATTTTGGCAAGGACATCCTTCCCCGGGCGCTAAAGAATAAGCGCGTCTTCGCCTACGATTTCGTCGACGAGAACCGCAAGGAACCCTTGTATTGGCGGGACGTGGGAACCATTGGCGCCTATTGGGAAGCCAACATGGACCTGGTGGACGTCGATCCCGTGTTCAATTTGTACGACGCCCAATGGCCGTTGCGGACCCGCCACAACATGGCCCCTCCCGCCAAGTTTGTTTTTGGCGAGAAGGACCGCCGGTTTGGCGTGGCGATCGATTCCGTTGTGAGCCCGGGCTGCATTGTGAGCGGGGGCGTGGTGAATCGGTGCGTGCTATCGCCCAATGTGCGTATTCACAGCTACTCCCGGTGTGAGGAGTGCGTGCTTATGCACGGCGTTTCCATCGGACGCCATGCCCGGCTGCGGCGGGTCATCGTAGAAAAGCATGTGGCGATTCCCCCTCATACCGTCATTGGCTATGATCCGGTCAAGGACGCGAAACGGTTTCACGTGACTCAGGAGGGAATTGTGGTGGTCGAGGCAAGGGACTTCAATTGAGCCCGCGGGCAAGCAGGCAACTCAAACGCCTTTCGGGGGATTAGAGGGTAGGCTGGGTTGTGTTTTGAGACAAGAGCAACTGCTTCTCTCCGCCCATTCCACGGCCTTGAAGTGTGGCAATGGGGGATGTATCCTTGCAAACATGGTAGGGCTTGGGACTTGAAGTGGTTGGAAAAACTGGAAACAGGGAGGAAGAACCTATGATGTCTGCCATGGCGCCAATTCTCGTCTTGGCCACGTTGGGTACAGCCGATGTGGCCGAGCACGCCAACGCGATACTGGAGCAACAACTCGCCTGCGGGGCCATCACCGAGGAGCTTGCGGATGGAACGCTGCGCATTGACCCTTATTCGGGGAACCTGGCGGCGCTGGGGCTACTCGAGGCCTATCGCATAACGGATCGCGACAGATACTTGGAAGGGGCCATCGCTTGGACCGACTGGTATTTGGAGCATAGCGTCAACGGCGCGCCTTCGGTATACGAGGGGACCGCGGCCGATTACGAGGCGGTGGGGGAGCCCGCGTACGCCGATGCGACCGCGGCCACATTCACCATGGCCGCGAATAACCGGCGGCTTTTGACCCGCGATCGCGCGTTCGCCATGCGCGAGAAACCGGGCGTCTGGGGCAGCTTCAGCCTGATCCTGGACTTGCAGGATTACGACGGCCTTACCTTGCCCGCGGAAGGCGCGGAGAGCAAGGAGCTTTGGGCCAATGCATGGGTATACACGGGATTGCGCCACAGCCGCCACATGGCCGATGCCGTCAATGATATGAACTGGCTGGATCGCGCCCGGCATGCCCGGAATCGAATCTCGGATACGTTCGAGGAACTCCGCAACGAAGATGGCCTGTATCCCGCAAGACGCGAAACGCGCTCGATCGCCATTCCCGAGCCGGACGGCCGCGAAGCGCTGATCACGAGCTTGGCGGCCGCGGCGATGGGACCGTTGAGCCACGGCAAGGCGCGCGCCACCTATCAAGCCGTGCGGGATGAGTTGCCCGCGGTGGTTGAACTCGATGGCGATGAGAGCTTCTGGCTCGCCATGGCCGGAGCGCGGGCCGGCGGAACGCCTTTGGGGCGGGATGCGCTGAGTTCGCTCAAGGCCATCGCCCAAGAGAGCAACAGCCCCAAGCGCCACGGGCAGTTTCTAATGGCCCATTCCATACTGAACCACAAAGCCCAAGAACCACGGCTGCCGGGCTTGAACTGGCGCAGCCGGTATATCGTGGGACCGCCTTCCTCCACGTGGTGGTGACAGGGCCCAAGCGATAGTTCTGTTTTCCGGAGTGTAACCCAACTGGGGGCGGGTCACGGAACCCGCCCCCGAAGTGAGTGAAGCATTGCGCAAATATTTCCTAATTGCCGCCGCCATTTTTGCCGCCGTTTTACTGATAACAGCAGCCACCCTCTACATAACGTTTCTTCGGGAAGAGCCGCGTCTCCCTTACGACGACATGGTGACGGGAGAGACCGGCATTCGCGCCGTATTCTATCCTGAGCGCCTTCCCGAAGCCTTCCTTGAGCGCATGACCGAGGGACAGGATCCGCGGTTGGTCAACTGGGTCATGCCCTACGAAGTGGCCTTTCTGGGCGTGCCCGATATCGCGCAAAGCACCATGGACGTGCGCGTGGCTGTCGACAGCCGGCGGCTGGGCCGGCTCATCCCTTCCTTTGTGAACAACAGCGTGGACCTCTCTCCCGGCGGCCGCGTGACGTGGGCTCCAGAAGGCCTCAGGCGCGCGCAACGCGGCCGGTTGCTTCTGGATGGGGACATGAGGCTGGACCCGGAGACGATGGTGCAGGTCGATTCCCGCTGGGCGGGGGTGCGCCCGAGGATGCCCTTGCCCATGGACGGGGAGCATCTGTTCGAGTTCATGCTCGACAACCGAATGGGCATGGCCTACGCCTTGGCGGGCACGTACATGACGCCCCCCGAGGGCGAGCTGGATCCCCTAATGCGGGCGGGACTCGAGTCGTTGCGGGACTTGATCTACATCCACGGACACGCCAACTTCATCAACGACACCGACATTCGCATCGACCTGCGGTTTGAATGCGATCCCGAGGGCTCCGAAAGCACGCCTCACGCCGTTCAGTTGCTCTTGGGGATGATGATGGCGGAGCTGCGCGATCAATTGGCGGTCTCCTACGGCATGGAACTGGACGGAACGTCGGAACTCGACGGGTTCACCGTGCGCGGGGAGTACATCCTTACCGATGTGCATCTCGCGTACATGAACTGATTCGCGTCAATCCCTTTATTCCGAGGCGAACGCCTCCACCGCCTCGCGGGGCAAGGCGGGGTGCGCCTTGAGGCGGCCCCGGTCCAGCGCGTGAAGATAGTGCTGGAACCACATCCGGCCGGTCTCGCGGCCAAGGGCGTTGCGGACCGCCTCCGCAATCACGCCGGGGTCCTCCGGCGCCAAAGAAAAGACGGTCTCCTCCGTTTCCCATTCCGCCCCGGCAATGCGGTGAATCAGCTTGGCGGGGGTCGCGTTCTTGAGCAACCGCCGGCACCCGGCTATCTTGATCCGCGGCTCCGTCTTGGCGGGCGGCGTTACCAGAAGGTCTCCGCTCGAAATTTGCGGGATCTCCATGGCGGTCCCGCTTTCCGCATCGTAACTGCGCAAGACGGCGAGCGCCACCTCCGCCTTGATGGCTTCCGTCTGTGCTTTCGAGTAGGCTTTCTTCTTCTGACCGATGGCGGCGAGCCGGCCCTTGGCGTCGAGACAAATCTCGTGGAAACCGCCCAGCCACTGCGTCAAGTAGGCGTACACTTCCCGGCGGGGCTGGTTCTTGTGGCGGCCAGGGGGCAGCCAAATGCGTCCGCCCGCAAAGGGCTTGACCACATGGTCGGGCGCGCGCTCGTGAAGGAGCCGAAGGTTGTGGTGCTCCGTGGCCAGCACCTTGCTGTAGTTCTCATGGTGCTTGGCCGCGACGAAAGCAAACTGCGCCTGTTTCCGGCGGGCATTGCCCGCTTCAAGCCGGAACACGAAGCGGTAGTTGTTTTCCCGCGTCAACTCGAACTCAAGACTGGTCACTTCCGCCGGTCCTAGGGTCCCTTGCACGGCGCGCACAACGAAGTTGCGTTTTTCCCGTAGGAGCCGATCCGTCGCCGACGCCAACGTGTCCAGGTTGTAATAGCGTTTAAGCGGCGCGCCGGAAGCGTCGCGAAACGGACGAAAGCCGGTCCACTTCGCGCGGAGGCCCGTCTCGCGCCGGTGAGGGCGTTTCTTACGGGCTTTTGACGCAGAACGGTTATGGGAGTTTGGCGCGGGTTTTCTTGGCGGCATGGCGAAAGGTATCCAGGTTGCAGCAAGGCCCCAGTATACGCGACAAAGAGGCGTGGATAAACCTTAACCGCCGGGCAAGCGCGCTTCCCCCCGCAACGCCTCAAGGGCGGCTTGGAAATCCTCGGGCGGCGGGGCGGTGAAGGTCATCCGTTCGCCGGTGGCGGGGTGTTCGAAGCCGAGCAGTGTGGCGTGGAGGGCTTGGCCGCGCAGGGCTTCAAGGGCTTTTCGGGATTCCGGGCCGCCGGGCCATCTGCGGAAATCGGCCACGCCGTACACGGGGTCGCCCAGCACGGGGTGACCGGAATAGCGGAGATGAACGCGGATCTGATGCGTCCGGCCGGTCTCCAAGGTGACGGTCACGTAGGTGGCGATGCGAAAGCGCTCTAGCACCTCCACATGCGTCACGGCGTCACGGCCCGCCACGCTGGTCACGCTCATGCGCTTGCGATCCGCCAGGCTGCGGCCGACCGGCGCTTCGATGCGGAGGCGGTCCTGCTTGAAGTTCCCCTCGGTCAGGGCGAGGTAGCGCCGGTCGAAGGTATGTTCACGGGCTTGCTGGCAGAGGGACAGGAACGCGCGCTGACTCTTCGCCACCACCATCACGCCGGAGGTGTCCTTGTCCAGCCGGTGGACGATGCCCGGCCGGATAGGATCCTCGCCGGGCCGGGTGAAGTCCGGGCAATGATGCAGCAACGCGTTGACCAGCGTGCCTCGCTCGTTGCCGGGCGCGGGATGCACCACCAGCCCCGCCGGCTTGTTCACCACCACGACATCCGCGTCTTCATGGAGCCGCTCGATGGGGATGGGCTCCGGTTCGAGTTCAATGGTGGGAGGCGGGGGCAACGTCACCCCCACGGCGTCGCCCTCGGCCATGGTCCGGCTAGGCCGGGCGGCGGACGCGCCGTTCACGGTGACGTTGCCCTGCTTAATCAGCTTCTGAAGATAGGAGCGGGAGGCGTCCTCGATTTGGCCTGCGAGAAACACGTCCAGCCGCAAGCCGGCATCTTCCGGTCCCGCCACGCCCTCATAGGTGTCCCGCGACACGATGAAATCCGGGCGCCAAGACTTTGTACGCCTCCTGGTATTCGGCGAACCACGTGTCGTATTCCTTCGCGCGCCCAGCGTTGGGTTCGCACGTGTCCACGGGCCGGACAGCCGCGTCGCATGCCTGCTCGATGCTCTTGAATTCGCCCGTGGCCACCGACGCGAGCAGCGCCGCGCCATACGCGGGGCCTTGGTCGACGTTGAGCGTATGCAGGGGCGCGTTGTTCACGTCGGCCTGAATCTGACGCCAAATCGCGCTCTTTGCTCCGCCGCCCGACGCGCGCACTTGGTCCGTGGGCACGCCCATGCCGCGAATAATATCGAGGCTGTCCCGCAAGGCGAACGCCACCCCTTCCAGCACGGCCCGGGCCATGTGCGCCCGCGTGTGCCGCAGCGACAGGCCAATGAAAGCTCCCTTGGCGTAGGGATCCTTGTGAGGCGTGCGTTCGCCCGTGAGATAGGGCAGGAACGTGAGGCCTTCCGCGCCAACGGGGGCCTTCTCCGCGGCCGCGTCAATGTACACGTAGGGGTCGGAGCCGGTCGCCTCGGCCACGCCCCGTTCAGCCGGACACAGCTTGTCGCGGAACCACTGGAGCGAGCCGCCCGCGCTCAACACCACGCCCATGACGTGCCATTTGCCCGGCACGGCATGACAGAAGGTATGCACGCGGCCTTCGGGGTCGAGCTTGACCTGTTCCGCGAACGCGAAGATGACGCCGCTCGTGCCGATGGTGGAGGAGATGACGCCGGGCTTCACAATGCCGCAGCCCACGCCACCCGCGGCCTGATCGCCGCCGCCCGCCACAACGGGAATACCCGCGGGCAGGCCGGTCTGCTCCGCCGCGGCGTTCGACAGCTTGCCCGTGACATCGGGCCCCTCGTACGCCGGGGGCATCCAGTCCGTTGGAATGTCGAGGATACCCATCAATTCCTTGTGCCAGGTGCGCTTCTGCACGTCGAACAGCAGCGTGCCGGAGGCGTCGGCCACGTCCGTCGCGAACTCCCCGGTGAGCTGATAGCGGATGTAGTCCTTCGGCAGTAAGACCTTCGCGACTTTGTCATAGACCTCCGGCTCATTGTCCCGCAGCCACAAAATCTTTGGCGCCGTGAAGCCCGTGAGCGCGGGGTTGCACACCATCTCGATGAGTTTCCGCTCGCCCACTTTTTCGGTGATGTCGTCGCACTGTTTCGCCGTGCGCTGGTCGCACCACAGGATGGCGGGCCGCAGGACTTTGTTGTCCTTGTCCAAGAACACGGAGCCATGCATTTGCCCCGTCAGCCCGACAGCCGCCACTTCCTTCGCCCGCGCGCCCAACGCTCCGGCGATGGACTGAAGCGCCGTGAGCACGCCCTGCCTCCAATCTTCGGGATGCTGCTCAAACCAATTCGGTTTGGGACTCTGCAGCGGATACTCCTCCAGCGCCGACGCCACCACCTCCCCGCGCGTGTCGACCGCCAACACCTTTGTGCCACTTGTTCCCACGTCCACGCCCAGCATGATGCTCATGAGCTTATTCCCCTTCCCTTGCGGTTGCGTATATTGCCACAAACTCCAATCGCCGGACGGCGCTACGGCGGTGCGTATGCGCATCCCAGCGTTCCCTTATCGAAAGGGAGGCGGGGAGATATGCGGCGCACCGTTTGCGTTCTATCCGGCGGCGGTGTATACACGGGCCCTTTGCCCAGTTCCGCGCCATTCTGCCAAAAACACCATCCCCCATGCACGCCCGCCGCTCAATCGCCATTAGCCTTGACACCGCCGGCCGCCGCTCCCTAAACTTAGTTTGCTTGGGGAGGCAAGGAGGGTGTCTCTTCTTGAGAGCGATGGGACATCCCCTGCCACGGTGTGCCTCTTGAAACAGGATTCGCTAACTTGGATTTTGTCACTCCCCCGATAACGGATGAGTTTCCCGAAACCGCGCCGCCCAGCGCGGAGGATTTTGCATTTCAGCAGGAGGTGCTGCAAGAGGTCTCCCGCACCTTCGCGTTAACCATTCCCCAATTGCCGGAAGAGCTTCGGGTGATTGTGGGCAACGCGTATCTGCTGTGCCGCATCGCGGACACCATAGAAGACAGCGAGGTGCTGGCGTTTGCGGAAAAACAGCGCTTCTACGCGTGGTTCATTGCCGCGGCGGAGGGAACCGCCTCCCCAGAGGAGTTTGCCGCGGACCTTCATGAGCAGTTGGGAGAAGACATGCTGCCCGCCGAGCGGGA
>PUOI01000218.1 GCA_003552765.1 Candidatus Hydrogenedentota bacterium
AGCAGCGTTTGTTGCTGCCTCCCCGTCCGCCGGAAGAGGCGTCTGGAGAAGAAGGGGGTTCGGCAAGGCCGAGGCGATGGGCGGTCCAGCGCAGAATCGCGCCGCGCTCGGTGGGCTCGCAGTCAACGGCGAGGTAGCATTCCGCTGGAGACTCAAGGCTCATGACGTGCGCCAGAACGCCAGCGCAATCGTCGCGGTGAATCAGATTGATGTAACGCGCCGGTCCTTCCGGGCACACGGCCTCGCCGTTACGCACCTGGGTGATGAGGCGGTTCCGGCCGGGACCGTAGATGCCGCCAAACCGCACGGCGGTGGAAGGAAACGGGGATTCGCGCACGATGCGTTCGCCCTCAAGCACGTATTGGCCGGAGAATTGCGTGGGCTCCGTGGGCGAGGTCTCGTCCACCCATTCCCCGTCTTGCTGGTGGTAGACGCCCGTGCTGGAGGTGAACACAACCCGTTTGGGCGCGGCGTCTTTTCGGCGCAAGGCCTGCAACAGGTTGTTCATCCCGTCGACGTAAGCGTTTTTATAGGCCGATTCCGTAAACGAATCCGCCCCAACGGCATAGAAAACCCAGTCCAACTCGTCCGGCAACTGCGTTTCCAGTTCTGAGTCGCCCAAATCGCAGCCAATACCCGTTATGGTTTCCGGCAACCCGGCGGGATCCCTGCGCAATCCCCATACCGTGTGGCCTTCCGCCGCCAACCGGCTTGCCAGTACGCTTCCCACATAACCACAGCCCACTACCAAAACACGCGCCATCTCTTAACGGCTCCTCTGGATTGAACTTTGCATTTCCTTGAACAATCAGCCCCCCCACTCAACCCGCTCACTCTCGGGATGTATTCCCCGTCCATTTGAAAACACAGCGCCCAATTCCCTAAAATACTACGCGAGCCGGCCTCCATTTCCTCTCGTTTTCACCATGCCCGGGGGGTATTATTTTCCTGCATCACCCGGGTGGCCGGGCGCAAATACCATACCCATGCAGGGGAACCACCACGGAAGGAGCGCACTACGATGAGTGAGAAAACCATCTACAATTTCTGCGCAGGACCGGCCGCTTTGCCGAAACCGGCCATCGAGCAAGCTCAAAAGGAACTGCTGTCCTACAAGGGCATTGGGATGTCCGTCATGGAAATCAGCCACCGTTCGAAGTGGGCTGACGAGATTATTGGGGAGGCGGAGGACAACATCCGGACCCTCCTTAATGTGCCGGACAACTACCACGTCTTGTTCCTGCAAGGCGGCGCGAGCTTGCAGTTCTCGATGATCCCCATGAACTTCTTGCAGGGAACGGGGAAGCCGGCCGACTACATCCACACGGGTTCGTGGGCCAACAAGGCCATTGCGGAGGCCAAGAAGGAAGGGGAAGTCTCCATCGTCTGGAACGGTAAGGACGAGAACTTCGTCCGAACGCCCGCCCAGAGCGAACTCAAGCTCGATCCCAACGCGGCATATGTCCACTTCACCTCCAACGAGACCATTCAGGGCGTGGAATACTTCGAAGAGCCGGAGACGGGGAATGTCCCCCTCATGTGCGACGCCTCCAGCGATTTCCTCTCCCGGCCGATCCCCGTGGAGAAGTACGGTCTCATCTATGCGGGCGCCCAGAAGAACATCGGCCCGGCCGGCGTAACGGCGGTGATCATCCGCGATGACCTGCTGGAGCGCGTGCCGGAGGGCTTACCCTCCTTGCTGGATTACAAGAACATGGCGGATAACAAGTCCCTCTACAACACGCCGCCCATGTTCGCCATTTACATGGTCATGCTTACCACGCGCTGGGTGCGCAACGACATCGGCGGACTCAAGGCCATGGAGACCGTCAACCGCAAAAAGGCGGACCTCCTGTATGAGGCCATCGACAACAGCAACGGGTTCTACAGGGGTCACGCCAAACCCGAGTGCCGGAGCCGGATGAATGTCACGTGGCGGTTGCCCAGCGAAGACCTCGAAAAGCAGTTCATCGCCGAGGCCGAGCAAGAGGGGTTCCTTCAACTGAAGGGCCACCGATCCGTGGGCGGGCTGCGCGCCTCCATCTACAACGCGATGCCCGTGGAAGGTTGCGAAGCCCTTCGCGGCTTCATGGCCGAGTTCCAGAAGAAAAACGCCTGATCGTCTCTCCTTGTCAGTTCCCCGCGCGCCGTGTTCTCCCGTTCCGAACGCGGCGCGCGGCGGATCTACTCAGTCCCCGTTAAGCACACATGGTCTCTTGCGCTGGGCCGGGCATCCATCCCCAACGGATTCGCCATCTTGAACTGCGGCCTCCCCGCCGCACTCTTCAAAACACTTCATGACTTCACACACCTCGCTGGCCCGCTTTTCGCTGCTCAGGATATACCGCATGAGCCAGACCATCCGCCGGCCGGTCTCCAGACTCATGAGATGCTCCATCTTGCATGCGTCCGCCATGGCCAAGTCCTTGGAAACGCCCAGCACTTTCTCAAAGAAATCGCTTAGAATGCGAAAATTGTCCTCGACAAGACGCGCCTTTTCCGCCCCTTCTTCCGTAAGCAGCAAGAAGCGGTTGGGATCTTCCGTAACCCATCCGCGCTTCTTGAGTTGCGTGACGGACATGGAAGCCGCCCCCCGGGATACCTCCAGCATCTCGGCCACGTCGGTTACGCGGGCGTAGCCCAGCCTTCCCCGCAGACTGTCGATAGCCATTAGATAATGCGCAGCTGAATGGGTGATTTCGTTGTTGTCGAACTCGCGCCAGTAGCTCGCGTCGTTGATCATCTTGTTCATGAACACATCCTTTGTACATGGGGTTTAACACCCAGCTTTCTCTATTGTATGCTTGCCTGGCGTTTAGATCAAATGCCCCACGCGAAATGAGGCCGTGTTGAGCCTCCCACGGCAAGCGATCTATGATGGAGCGTTGCTTGCGCTGAATTTGTCAGCGCTTACTCGGGGAATAACAACACATGAAGAAGGAGTATTCACATGGACAATAGCCACGATTCTCAACAAACCCCATGTAGCGGCCCACACGCCAAGCTAGGCGGGAACATGAGCCGGCGGCGGTTTCTCCACGCCAGCGCGGCGGCCACTGGGGCCGCTGTGTGGGCGGCGGCCTGCAATGGGGCGAACGCGGCGGAACTGGTTCCCGGCGGCGTGGATGGTGAAGTGATGGGCTACACCGATACGGAGATGCTGCCGTGGGCCCCGGAGTACCACAAACACGACCCGAACCGCCCTTGGCCCACGGACATCGATCCCGGCGAACTGACGCATCCCGAAGAACCCGCCGCTCCCCCACCGTCTGACGCGATTGTCTTGTTCGATGGCGAGGACACGTCGGCCTTTGAGCAACCCCATGACTGGGAAGTGGAAAACGGCGTGCTCGTGGCGTATGAAGAAGACATCGTCACCCAGGAGTCGTTCGGCGATTGCCAGCTTCACCTCGAATGGATGGCGCCCGATCCGCCCCGGGGCGACCTAACGGATCGCGGCAACAGCGGGGTTTTCATGATGGGCCGCTACGAAATCCAGATCTTCGATTCCTACACGGAGAAGATCTATCCCGACGGCATCGCGGCGGCCATCTACGGCGAAACGCCGCCCATGGTCCACCCCATCCGCCCGCCGGGCCAGTGGAACAGCTATGACATCCTATTCACGCCCCCCGTCTTCGAGAATGGGGAAGTCGTCCGGCCGGCCACGGTTACCATGCATTTCAATGGCATCCTGGTGCACTGCAATCAGGTGATTTACGGGCCCACCGACTGGCGGGAGATCTCTGAATACGGGCCGCATCCGCCCGAAGGACCGGTGCGGCTTCAAGAGCACAACAACCCCGTGCGATTCCGCAACATCTGGATCCGTCCCATGGAGAATCTGAAGGACATGGTTCCCATTCGGGATTGGCCCGTGTAAAAGCCAGCCCCACAAGGGCGCGGTTGGGACCGCTCCGCGGAACGGCCCCAACCGCGTTTAGTCTTCCTCGAAATGCAACTCCGCAATGGCGATCGCCCATTCGCCAGCCGTCGAATACAGCATGTAGACGCGCCCATCCTCTTCGTAGATCGCGGGATCGCGCAACTCATGGACAAAATCGTAGGTCGCGCCGAACGACGAGGTTTCGATGGGTTCGTCCACGCCTTCGTAATCCTTCTCGGGTTTTAGGACCGTCTGCGGCTCGGTGAATCGCCATTCTTCCCAATCTTCATCGAGATTCTCCACGCGCGACACCAAGATATGCTCCGGCGTGTCGCCGCCCCGTGAGAAGAACACGTAGAGCTTGCCGTCGTGCTCCCACAAGGCTTTGTGCCGGACCCGCGGGAGGATGCGGGGTCCCGCCTCGAAATCCGTCAGGCCGTCAGGCGACCGGGAGATGATCCCGCCGTCGTTCCTGTATTTCGCCAAGGCGTAGTGATAGCCGTCTTCGTGTTCAAACACGCGAAAGTAGAAGAGCCCGATCTGGTCATCCAGCGATTCGAAGTTCAGGCCATCCTCGGATAACGCGACGTATGTCATCTGATACGGCGCGTCCGTGCCAGGAATCGGCATCCCGTGATAGTACATGCGAATCCGCTGCTCTTCTTCATCCACGTGAACATCGGGACTGGCCACATGGTCGCCGCCACGTTCGTGATAACTCGGTGTCTCTTCCAACGGCAACACGCCGGGCTCATGGATCTTCCACGGTCCTTCCAGCGAATCCGCGTACGCCAGCCGAATATGCGAGCCGTGGTGATGGGCGAAGTAAAGGTAATACTCTCCCAAGGGATCTTCGATCCACTCCGGCGCGCGTATCAGCGAGGGGCCATTTATGTTTTCGCCCCGTTCCCCAATTAGGCCGTGCATCTCGCGGTGGATGATAGGATTCGCCTCGAACCGTTCCACGCGGAAATCGAAGTCCGTGGAAGGCTCCACGTATTCCCAATCAAGGTCTTCATCCTCGAATTCGGCGGCCCCCGATCCCATGCTCAGACTGACGGCTATGACGGCCGCGAGGACGGCTATGAGCCTTCTCGCATCCCTCATTCTGCTGCGAGGATTCATCTTAGATGCTGCCGGCAAATGCATAGGCCCCTCCTTGCTTGGTTGTGGGTGAGGTTTTCTGGGTACGGCTCCCCCAAGAAGCGCCTCGGCCCGTCATTGGGTTGAACAAGAGATGTCCATTTTCGACCGTCAGCCCGGCCGCGCGCCACGCCGCCACACGCGCCGGAGCAGGGCCGCTAAAACAATGATCGGCGCCCCGAACACAATCAGCCAAGGCACAGCCGCCGCCAAGGCGATTATCAGCCATTGAACCGCCGCGAACAGACCGGACAGGGACTCGTCCCAAGCACGGCTCAGCCGCGCGAAGAACCCGGTCTGTTCCTCGGGGGCGTAGCCGCGCATTTCGGTCACGGTGATTGTTACCGTGGACAGCGTGATTTGATCGCGCAGCACGCGCAACCGGCCCTCATGGCGCTCGATCTCTTCGCGCACCGAGGATAACGCCCGTTCCACATTAAGTACATCCTCCAGGCTGGCGGTCTCATGCGCAAGCAGTTCGAGCAGGCGATCTTCTTCGCGCCGCTTGTTTTCAAGCCGCGCCTGAACGTCATAGTACTCCTCGGTGACTTCCTCCGCTTGCTGCCGGAGCGAGTCCAGCTCGCCCAGCTTGGTCATCGCCTCCAGAAAGGCCTCGTATTGCTCCACCGGCACGCGCACGGTCCAATCGCCGCTTCGGGGCCTTCCGGGACGTGAACGAAGCTGTTCATCCGCGATGTACCCGCCATACTCGGCGACCAATTCCCGAACGCTGTCCGGAACGCCGTCGAACCGCTCGACCCGGAGTGAGACCGTGGCCGTGTACACAATCTTCCGCTCAACGGTCTCCGCGGCAGCAATCGCCCCATCTCGTAACGCGGCCATGGGAGGCGCACCGTACTCGCTACGCTCCATGGCGGACTCGTCCGCACTGTCCATAGCGGCGTATTGCGTCGGGTCCGCGCAAGCCGCCAAAACAAGCAACACGCCCACCACGCAGGCGATAGCCTCGTAAAGGGCTGGGTGCGGCTTCATGGCATTACCCTCGCGGTGGGCGGTGATCCGCCATTCGCCATTTCGGAGTTCGAGCGAATGCGGCAAAGGCGATCACACAAACTGCTTCATGTATTCCAGACTCTTGGTGGCGATGGCTTCCGGACCGGGATCAAACTTGAAGACTTCCACCGAGACGTAGTCTTGGTAGTTGATATCCTTCAACGCCTCGAAGATGGGCGCGAAGTCCACGTCGCCGAAGCCGGGTCCCTCAAGGTTGGCGTCGTTGGCGTGATAATGCGCGAGGTACTTCGCATACTTGCGGATGAGCGCGGGGCGATCCTCTTCCTCGGCGGTCATGGCCTTGGTGTCGAGAAGCAGACGCAGTTTCGAGTGGTTGATGCGATCGATCAGGGCGACGGTTTCGGCAGCGCTGGCGCAGAAGTTCGTCTCCGTGGGCGCCAAGGGCTCCATGCAAATGGTGACGTCGCATTCCGCGCAGACGGGCAGCGCCTGCTCCAAGACCTCCACGGCGTTGTCCATGGCCTGCTCATGGGTGAGACCGGGTTCGACGTTGCGTTGTTTGGGAGAGCCGAAAACCATCAGGCCTCCGCCCACGTCCCGGCAGAAACGCGCCAGATCGCATAGATACTGAGCAGTCCGTTCGCGTGTGGCCTTGTCGGGATGGGTGAGGTGCATGCCTTCCGGACCAATCATGATCCAGTGGAGCCCGAGAATCTCAAGGCCCGTCTCCCGCGCTTTGCGGGCGATGGTCTCACGGGTCTCCCATGGGATTTCGGTGACATATTGAGCCAAGGTATACGGCGCGATCTCAAGACCGTCGTAGCCTACTTCCTTAACATACTCGATAGTGCGGCCGATGTCTCCCCAATCATTGAATATTTCGCTGCAGATCCCAAATTTCATGGTTTCTCCTGTCCTGTCTTTTCGAGGCCGGACTTCGGCTCGAAGACGTAAACCACATTCCCCCCCGCCCTCTTGGCCCCATACATCATAGCGTCGGTAAACTGGATAAAAAGCGGGAGAGAATACCCTTCCTGATAGGCCATAAGGCCGATGCTCAATGTCAAGCCGTCGAACGCTTGCTCTTCAAACCGCGTCCGGATGCGCTCCGCAATCTGCAAGGCTTGCTTCTCCGTCGCTTCGGGGAGAATGACCGTAAATTCATCTCCCCCATAGCGGAATCCGGTGTCCACGTGTTCTCGCGTGCAATCCAGGATCAAGCTGCCCACGGCCCGCAAAACCCGGTCCCCTTCGAGGTGTCCGTAGGTATCGTTGTAGCCTTTGAAGTGGTCGATGTCGAAGAAGAGAAGCGAGAGGGAATGCCTTTGGCGGCGCGCCCGTTCGATTTCGGTCTTGAGGCGTTCGTAGAAGTAGCGCTGATTGTACACGCCGGTAAGACTGTCTTTTATGGACAGATCGCGCAGCTTCTGTTCGAGGCGGCGCTGCTCCGTGATATCCCTGCAGATAGCCAGCAAAGCCTCTCTACTGGCGCGGGCTCCCTTAACCACGCTAACCGACACGCTGACCGGCACGAGTTCCCCATCCCTCCGGCGCAGCTCGGTTTCATAGTTCTGCAGCGGTTTCTCGGGCGTCACCTCGGACCGCAGATCTTGAATCTCTTGCTCACCGCCGCCCAGTATCGTGGACGCCGCCTCGCCGATGAAGTCCTCTTGGGCCAATCCAAGGAGCTGCATCGCCCCGTGGTTGACGAATTCCATCCGGTCCTGGGGGTCCACGGTGAAGATAGCGTCCACGGTGCTGTTCAGAATGTTTTCGAGATACTGCTTGGTTTCGTACAGCTCTTGGTTGACGGCCTCAAGGTCCGCCGTCGCCGCCCGGACGCGCTCCTCCAGCGCCTGTTGGTATTCGAGCGCGCTCAGAACGCCTCTTCTCTTGTCCAAGGCCCGGGACGCAGCCAAGGTGATTTCGCCCATATTGAAAGGCTTCAGCACATAGTCGTCGGCGCCCGCGCGGATGGCCTCAACCGCATTGGTCACGTCATAGATCGCCGTCACGACCACGATGGCGAGGTTCTCGTCAATGGACTTGGCGTGACGAACCACCGTGATGCCGTCCATTTCCGGCATTCGCACATCGGTGATGAGAAGAGAGAAGCCCTCGCTTGCGACCAAGTTCAACGCATCTGAGGGCGAGGTGGTTGTGTGGCACACATAGCCTTCGGAAGTGAGAAGTTGGCTTAGTACGTCGAGGACGGAGTATTCATCATCTACAATAAGGATACGTTCGCTCAAGGACGCTCCTCTCCCCTTGGAAGACGCCGGACGGCGCCTTCCTGCTCACGCGCGATACGCTCTGGTATGCTCCCCCGCGATGGCGGCGGCTAGCGGCCTACAGCCACTTCAACACCGCGATCATGACAAAGATAGACCCAACCCCGAGGGCCATCTGCCACCTTTCGGGAAGCTTGTCTTCATCCAGACCGCCGCCCTCGGCCAGACCGCCGAGACCTTCGCGTTCCATGTAACCCTGGGCTTCGGCCTCGCCCGCAAATCCGAACATCAGGCACACAAACATAACCAAGGCAAGCGTTGCAAGCACCTTTTTCGCCGTCATGGCAACATCCTCCGTTGTTTATACGGCCCACATCCCCGCCGGGGAAAATCCGGCCATCTTCACGTTCCGCCCCCGAGCAAGGTTAGACATCACACACTGCGCCCGTCCACCCTAATTGTAAACGGAACCGGCCAAATTTTCAATGTTATCATCGGCCCGTCATTGGCCGGCAAGCCTCACTTTGGCGCAACCACGCGCCGGTCCCGGCGAGCCCGGATGCGATGCGGCCTATTGGTTGTCCTGTTCCTCCCTGACATCATCGGATTCGGCTTCTTCGCCCGCCTCTCCCTCGTCAGCGGCATGGCCCTTCCCGTCCAGATTGCCCAGAGCGGAGCGGACCAACTCACGCTTAGCCACCGCGTGCTGCACGCGAATGTACTGGATGTCGAGGATGGCGATGAACACCGCCACGGCCAGCGCCACAAAACACAGGCCCCAATACACAATAAAATGCACAAGGGAAGTTCGCGGGAATTCCCCTTGCGCGCCATACACCGTTAATACCGCCGCGCAGGCGAGGGCTATCCCGCCTGCGACGCGCCACTTAGTCTGCCAAGTCATAGATCCCCGTGGGTTGGTTTAGCGATCGGGCACCCAGACGCGCTCTTCGTAGGTCTCGCCCGATTCCGTGCGGACAAGGCGCGTCACGTAACGCCCACTTTCCACGTGCGACCGCCGGACCGGAGCGCTGCGAGGCTGCGAATGATACCTGCGCTGATGTTCGCCCACTTGGTCGCCAACGAGGGCGCCCGCCAACGCGCCAGCGCCCGCTCCAATGAGGGCGCCTTCGCCGCCCCGGCCGTGTTGGTGACCAATGATGGCCCCGCTGCCCGCGCCCAGCGCGCCGCCAATGAGCGCGCCATCCTGGACGGGCGTGGTTTGACAGCCGGTCAGAAAAGCTATCGCCATCACCCCCGCCACCGCCATCGCAAGCCAACGTTTCATTGCCGTGTTCCTCCTGGAGCGCGCCTCGTAGGCGGCTCGTCAATGCCGGTTCGATACCGGCGCTCTATGTCATCGCGTCCGGCGGGCCAACGCTCCCGCCGGGCCACGCTGTTTCCACTGAATTAAGACGCGGAAGAACCGGATGTATTCAACGTTACTGGATGCGCGGGAACAACGGCTTGCCCCGTTTCACGGGGCCGCCCTCGAATGTCTCCCGCATTTGGCTGGCCGCGCCGGGGATAAACGGGGTAACCCAATAGGCAATCCGGCGGATTCCGTCCACCATTTCAGCGAGAAACGTTTCCAGCTCAGCCGTGTTTCCCGCCTTCTGAAGCTCCCATGGCTTCACTTCCTCGATGCGCTGGTTCAACGCGTCCGATAGCCCCAGTATAGCGCCAACGGCGTCGTTAAAGCGATAGTCCGCCATCGCCTCGTGGAATCCCTCGGGGGCCTCGGGGGCGCCGTCCAAGGGCGCGGGGGCATACCCGGCCTTCTCGGACAAGGTCTCGATGCGGCGCGAGAGATTGCCCAAGTTGTTGGCGAGGTCCGCGTTGTAGACATCCCGCATGCGGTCCTCGGAATAGTCGCCGTCGGCATAGGGCGAGACGGCCCGCAGTAGGTAGTACCGGACCGCGTCGATCCCGTATTTCTCGGCCTGAACCAAGGGATCAATGACGTTGCCCAAACTTTTCGAGATCTTCATGCCCTCGATGGTCAAGTAGCCGTGGATGAACACCATGTCCGGCGTGGGCAAGCCCGAACTCATGAGCATGGCGGGCCAGTACACCGTGTGAAACCGGTTGATCCCCTTGCCGATGACGTGGGTCTTGTCCGGGCACTCCGCCCAGTACTTCTGGTACGCAGTCGCCTCGTTTTCGAAATCCAGGCCGGTGATGTAATTCGCCAAGGCGTCGTACCACACGTACATCACCTGCTCGGGGTCGCCCGGTACCGGGATGCCCCATCCCCCAGCCCGTTGCTTGCTGCGGGAGATACTGAAATCCTGGAGGCCCGAGCGGATGAACG
>PUOI01000453.1 GCA_003552765.1 Candidatus Hydrogenedentota bacterium
CTGGCGATAGCATGCGGGCGACACCCCTGGAAACAGACGTAACCCGATACCGACCCTGATAAGGGTCGTAGAACCGTTGTGCACCCGGCTCCTGCGACCCCTGCCGGGGTCGATCGGGGTGGGCTCCCGGATCCAGGGGTGTCGCCCTCTCGCTTGCGCTCGCGGGCTCAACCCCTGGCTAGCATCTGTGACCCCGCTGGGGTCGTTTAGATGTCCCCCTCCGCATGGAGACAAAGGTCCGTCCAGCATTTATGGTGAACTCCAAGCAGAGCTGGTCCCGTGGCGCAAAGCCGCGTTGTCCACCAATTAAGGGCTGAAGGGGCCGTAGTACTCAATCAGTGCTGACGTCGTCACCGTGCAAGGCGCTGAAGGCGCCATGGAGAGTAGCCTGGGACAAGCGAAGCGCAGTCCCAGGTCACAGGCCGCCCCCGGAACCGGTCCTGAAGGGACCGAAGCGAGCGCCGCGCCTTTGTGCCGTCCCTTCAGGACGGGAATGTAGAGGGGCGCTTATCCTGGGACAAGCGAAGCGCAGTCCCAGGTCACAGGCCGCCCCCGGGAACCGGTCCTGAAGGGACCGAAGCGAGTGCCGCGCCTTTGTGCCGTCCCTTCAGGACGGGAATGTAGAGGGACGCTTATCCTGGGACTGCGCTTCGCTTGTCCCAGGCTACTCGCTATCACGCCTCTGGCGCGGGTGGAATGGATAAATTCTTGAATAAGTCAGACGCATTACGGGGCATCCGCATATCTGAAGCGGAGCGACGACTGGTCAGCGTTCGGCGCGCTCCCGCAAAAACGCCACGGCGGCGTCGGGCTGGTCAATGAAGACGCCATCCGCGCCGAGATCAAACAGCAGCCGCTCCAGCAACGCCTCCGTACTGTCCGCGTGATCGGGAAGACGATCCGTGCGGACGGTCCAGGGATGCACCACCAAGTCCCGGGCATGCGCGCCTGTAATTAATGCGTTGTCGTCGACGACTTCCCCGGCGCTGTCGATGATCCGGCTGATGGAAGGGCCGATGCCGTCGGCGTACTCGGCGATTTCGTCCAGCCCCTCGGGCGTCACCATCGGGTCCGCACTCGGTCCGCCGCCGATGAGTTGCACAAGCCGCAATTCGCACCCCAATTCTCGCAGCCGCTGGAGGCTTTCCGCTTCGAAGGATTGCACGATGACGGGATCGGACGCCGACTCGTACCCGTACTCGGTAAGAACGTCCATCAGTTTGCGTTCGAAGTCATAGCCCTGATCCGCGTGCCAACTCGACGCCTTGGTCTCGGGATAGATGCCCACGTTGCGGCCGGTGGCGTGGTTCATCCCTTGGACCAACTCGATGAGTTCGGCCAGCGTGGCGACGCGAAACACCAGCTCTTCGTGAGTGTTCGGGAAGCGATCCGGATACACCAACTCCCCGCTGGCGGGATAAACCCGTTCGCGCACGGCGAGCTGCTTGATCTCGTCCAACGTGAAGTCGATGGCGTAATGCCGATCGTCGTCCCGCGCGCGATCGGGAAAGACCTCCGCGACGTTCGTGGTCGCATTTAAGGTGCGATCGTGCAACGCGATAGGGACGCCGTCCTTCGTGAGCATAAGATCCGGCTCAAGGTAATCCGCGCCTTGCCCATAGGCCATGGCGTAGCTTTCCAGCGTATGCTCGGGCAGATAGCCCGGCGCGCCGCGATGCGCGATCACCGCCTTGCCGTAGGTATACGCCTCCGGCTCGCCAAGAGCCGGGGTTGCGGTGACGAAGAACCCTATCGTTATTATCATTGCTTTGACCGAAACATAGCGCGCATTGTGCCCATTTCCCTTTAACTCCATTGAACAAAAACCTCCCAGACTGAGTTCCGTGTGAATTCACCGGCACTTTGATATGTTGATGGGCTCGTTATTCGTGGAGTTTGAGAATAGCATGGGCATGCGGCTTCGTCCAATGCCGGCGGTACGGGCGCACGGTGCACGTTGGGCGGCTTGTTCGATTCCGGCGCGGGGTGGTAGGCTACGCGCTACGTGGCAAGGGATATCGCGCGGGCATTTCCGTGAGGGACGCCCGCACAAACACATCAAAGGACGCCAGGAAAATGGAAATCACGGACATTGTAAAGACTTTCGAGCGGTATAGGGGCTCGTTTCCCCGGAAAGCGGTTGAGGCGGCCGTGGAACAGCGCGAGGCGATCACGCCGGAATTGTTGCGCATCCTCGAATACACGCTGGCCAACGCGGAGGAACTTGCCGCGGAAGACCGGAAGGACTATTACGACGGCCACGTGTACGCCATGTATTTGCTCGCGCAATTCCGGGAAACACGCGCCTTTCCGTTGGTGGTACGGTTTTGCGAATTGCCTGGTAAACTACCCGAATACTTGCTGGGGGATACCGTAACGGAGGGTATCTATAGAATTCTGGCATCCACATTCGATGGCGATACAGAGGCGTTGAAACGCGTCGTCGAAAACCCCGCGTGCAACGAATATATTCGCTCGGCCGCGCTAAGAGCCCTGGTAATCCTCGTGCGCGAGGGCGTCAAGCAGCGGGACGAGGTCATGGCGTACATGCAGGAACTCTTTCGGGAAAAGCTCGAGCGTGTCCACACATTTGTTTGGTGTGGGCTAGTTGATTGCGCCCTGTCACTCTATCCCGAGGAGGTTCTCGAGGACATCCGGCAAGCATATGAAGAAGGTTTGATGGATCCCTTCTTCATGAGTTTTTCCAAGGTGACCGAAGTCTTGGCAAAGGACAAGGAGCGCGTGCTAGCGGAGTTGCCGTCGGATGTGCCGGGGCTGATCGAGGACACGATTAAGGAGATGGAAAACTGGGCGTGTTTTGATGCGAAGCCCTCCAGTACCCCAACGCCTGTTCCCCAGGCGCGCCCAGCTGCGACGCCTCCAAAGGTTGGCCGCAACGATCCGTGCCCGTGCGGCAGCGGCAAGAAGTACAAGAAGTGTTGCGGATAAGGGGACGCAGTTTCGTTCATAGGGTTTGCCGCTTGGCGCATGCGGGCCGGTCTTTTGCTCCATGTGTTCAACGCCCGTTCTCCCGCCACCCCCTTGGTTCTGGCGCAATGCCAATGGCAGGGACAACGCCATCACCGGTAACAGTTTGCATGGTTTGATCCAGGAACTGGAACCATACCCATGGCTTTTGTCACACTATGGAAGCGTTCCGCTTCGTTTTCTGGATAGGGTGCGGCGGTACAAACCGGGGCCATACAAAGAGGATGGGGTTCCACGATGAAATATCGCAAACTCGGTGAGAGCGAACTCAAGGTGTCCGTGCTATCTTTTGGCGCATGGCAGATTGGCGATCCCAACTACTGGGGGCCGGGCGGTGATGCGGAGGCGGACGCCGTTGTCAAGGCCGCCATGGACGCGGGCGTCAACTTCTATGACACGGCAGAGGCCTATGGCGGCGGGGAGTCCGAGCGGCAGTTGGGCAAGGCCCTGGGAGACCGCCGCAAGGATGTATACGTGGCATCCAAAGTCTCGCCCGAGAACTGCGCGCCCGGTAAGCTGCGGCAATCCTGTGAGGCGTCGCTTCAGCGCTTGGGCACGGACTACCTTGATCTGTATCAGGTCCACTGGCCTTTCCATGACGCCGGGGCGGAAGAGGTGTATGGAGAATTCGCGCAGCTTCAAGAGGAAGGCAAAATCCGGTATATTGGAGTATCGAACTTCGGGCCCACGGATCTCCTGCGGTCCGCGCTTCAGCATGCGCCGGTGATCTCCAATCAAATCGGGTATAATCTAATCTTTCGCGCCATCGAATACGAGATTCTACCGATGTGTCAAAGGCATGGGTTGGGCATCTTGGCGTACATGCCCCTCATGCAAGGCTTGTTGGCGGGCCGCTGGGGCCGCGTCGAGGATGTCCCCGTCGTCCGGCGCCGCACGCGGCACTTCGCTTCCAGCCGGGAACAGACCCGGCATCAAGAGGATGGCTGCGAGCAACTGCTCTTCAAAACGTTAGGCGGGATAGCCCGTGTTGCAGAACACGAAGGAGTGACCATGGCGACGCTGAGCTTGGCGTGGGTCATGGCGCGTCCAGGGGTCTCCTCGGTCATGGTGGGATGCCGCCGTCCGGAGCAACTCGAGCGCAACTTGGCGGCGGTAGGGGTCAAGCTGCGGCCGGAAACCATAAAGCAGCTTGACAAGCTCACCCATCCCATTAAGGAGCACCTGGGCGCGAACGCGGACCTGTGGCAAGCCGGCGAGGAAAGCCGCATCCGGTGATTCCTGTTCCACGCCGTCCGGGGCCACGTGGGCGAAGAACCGCTTACCATATATATAAACGGAGGAAGTTTTTGTGCCAAAGCAACGCCGCATCATCGTCATCGGCCTCGATGGGGCCACGTGGGATCTCTTGAAGCCATGGATGGACCGGGGCCTCCTGCCCAACCTCAAACGCATGGTGGACGAGGGGGCGTCGGGCGAGTTGCACTCCATCTATCCGCCGGAGACGCCCGCGGCTTGGCCTTCCTTCATGACGGGCAAGAACCCCGGCAAGCATGGCGTCTTTGATTTCCTCGTCTATGACCCGGAGTCCAAAACCGAGCGTCCCGTCAACGCGGGAGCGCGCCGGGGGCGGACCATCTGGGACTATCTCAACGACGCGGACAAGACCTCCCTCGTGCTCAATGTGCCCACCACCTATCCCCCCCAGCCCATCAAGGGGGCCATGATAAGCGGTTTCCTTACGCCGGGGGGAGCGCCGGACTACACGCACCCCCGGAATCTGGCGGATGAACTGGAGGAGGAGTACGGACGGTATCCCCTGTTCTTCAAGACCATGTCCTTCGTGAGCGCGAGTTCCGAGCACAACGCCCGGCTTTTTCTTGACGAATGCGAGTGGATGGACAAGGTGAAGTTCGAGGTCGCCGAGAAGCTTTGGGACCGCTACGAGCCCGACTTCACCATGCTGCATATTTGGGGCACGGACCGGCTCCAGCACGAGTTGTGGAATCTCCTTGATCCAGAGCATCCCCGCTACAATCCCCGCATGGCGGGAGAATTCGGCCCGCGCATCCAGGCCTACTACACGATGCTCGATGAAGGCATCGGCCGGCTGGCGGAACGCGTCGAACCGGACGGCATGACCTTTGTCATCTCGGACCACGGTTTCGGACCGACCCACTACTTCATCGATCTCAATAGCTGGCTGCTGCGCGAAGGGTTCATCACCCTCAAGGATACCTTCAAGGTCAAGCTCAAGCGCTTTCTGTGGGACATCGGCATTACCCCCTACAACGCCACGCGGATCGTGCAGCCGCTGCTCCGTTTTGGTTCATGGTTCAAGGCGGGCGCGCCGGAAGCCGTCTTGCGCAAGACCTCCGGGGCCATCAACATCCCCGGCATGCTAAGCCTCGACGACGTGGATTGGGAGCGGACCCAGGCCTACGCGCCGTTTGGATGGAGCGGGATCTACATCAACACCAAAGGCATTCGCCCCAACGGCAGCGTGGATCCCGCGGACTACAACGCGATACGCGACCGCATCGTCGAGCGTTGGGGGGATCTGGTCAATCCCGCAACGGGCGCGCCCGTCGATGGTCCCGTCCACATCAACGACGAGATGTACGACGGTCCCTTCTCCCCCTACGGCCCCGATGTCATGCCCTTGCCGTTGGCGGAGAAGTACATGCCGGTGTGTTTCTTCGGTTTCGCCTCCAAGGAACCCGTCTACCCCAACAACACCCTCTACGGCAACCACCGGATGGAAGGCATCATCGCCGCATCGGGCAGGGGCGTTCAGCCCGGCGTCATCGCGCCAAGCAACCTTATGGACATGGCCCCGACCATTCTGCATCTCTTGGGGTTGAAGGCCCCCGATGACATGGATGGAAACATTCTGACGGAACTGATCACGCAGGAGGACCTTGACGCCCATCCCCCGGAAACCCTCGAGATCGAGGTGGAAGACACCGGCGAAGAAGGCGTGGGCGGCCTTTGCGAGAAAGAGCGCGAGGAAATCCGCCGCAAACTCGAAGGGCTCGGATACCTGTAGCAGCGGGCCGCAATCATTACGGGCAAAACGTTATGACGATATGCCGCGCATGTCGCCCGCGAGTAGGATGCGGCGGCTCGGCACAAAGCCGTGACCGAACGCCAAGACGGTCCATCCCTCCGAACCAGCTACCACCACTTGCTGCAGCCGCCCCTCCAGATACAGACCAGATAAGCAACCGATAAGGAAGCATCGCATGCACACGTCAACATCTTTCAAGAGCCTCCGGTTTCTTGCCGTAGTCGTCCTGATCGTTGCCGTCTCCCCGGTGTTCGCCAGCGAATACTATGTGGACGCGGTCGACGGCGATGACGCAAACGATGGCCGCAGCGTGGATGCCGCTTGGCAAACCCTTCAGCATGCGGCGGATTCGCTGCCTGTTTCCAAGTCGTATCCCGCGGGCGAGGTCACGCTTGGCGGAAACGATCGCGAGCAGACAAACGCCATCAGCAACTACTTTGGGTTTGTCTGCAAGAGCGGCTGATTCATGGTTATCGGAGTTTCTACTCCTCTTCGTGGGCGTTCATTAGCCCAAAGCTGAGGCGCCCCCCCATCATAATCAAAGGCGGCTGCGGAACATTTGCGTGCGTTCCGCAGCCGTCACTCTTGTGTGCCCCTTTGATTGCAGCGTTCACGCTTGCTTTTCCGGGGTTTCCTCGGCGCGCGGCGTGCTGGTGTTATTATTGCTCACCGGACGCCGCTGGGGCGACACCAGGGTCATGTTCTTGGCCTGCATTCCATCTTCTCCGTTCTCGGCGTGCGCGAGGTCGAATTCGAGGATGATATTGCGGCTGGGCAGTTCCTTGTAATTGACCTCGGGCGGAAGCTGGGAGTCGTGAAAGAACACTGCTTCGTACGGCGAACCCGGCTGGCGCGAGTCCACCTTCCAAAGGTCCGTGTCGATAACCCGCATGAACCGCAGAAACCCAAACCCTTTTCCGCTGTGCATGTAGCACACGCCCCGGACACGGGAGCCTATCTCGCCCCAGGCGGGGCCGGATTTCGACGCCTGTACGCTGGGGAGAAGATTTGGAACAAGATAGCCGGACATGAACACGTCCGCCTCACGGCGAAGCTCGCCCGACACATTTTCGAAGGCCACGATCTCTACGCGGCATCCCGAGTTCTGCATGGCTTGCACGACACGCGTGAAATCGCCGTCACCCGTGGCCAAAAGAACGTTTTCAATGTTCTTGGACTGAAGAAGGGCGTCCACGGCCATGTCGAGATCCGCATTCGCCTTCCCAAACCGGTTGCCTTTGTCATCAATGTACCACTTGACATGTTTTTCGATTACTTTGTAGCCGAAATCACGCAGCATGGAAAAGAAATTGTTCTGGTTTTCTCGATATTCATAGTCTTGCTCGGCCCGGTCGAAATCATATGTTACGTAAGCGTTCAAGCGGACCGGTTCCGCATCGCCGCGGCACGCGAATTCGCGTAAGACGTCGTATCGCATGCCATATCCCCCATTCCGGGCGATGTTGGCCACGTCCACATAGACGCCCACTCTGGTGTTACTTCTCAAGTGTGACATACTTCCCCTCTTTCGTTTTCAATATAATGGTGTAAGGAGTCCCCCACTCGCCCCGAAGACGACAGCAACCCCTCGCAGGCGGTACAGGCTGGATTATACCGCAAAGCCGGACGCGGCCGCACGAAAGCGGCCGGGCCCGCCGGCGCAACAACGTGTGGTATAGTTTTAGGCACAAAATACGTGCTTTCGCTGTTGCCGGTCAGGAGCAAGCCCCATGGTTCAAAGCCATCTCGTCGTCATCACGGGCCCTTTGCAGGGCCAAGCCTTCCCCATAAGCGGCTCGATTTCCATCGGCCGAAGTCCCGAAAACGACCTGCAACTGAACGATCTCCAGGTTTCCCGGCATCACGCCATGGTGCGCCGGACCGAGGGGGGCGTCTATCTTCACGACCTTGACAGCGGCAATGGCGTCTACGTCAACGAGCGCCGGATCAAGGAATCCAAACTCACGGATGGCGACATCATCGCCGTTGGGCCGGTGCAACTGCGGTATGTCAAGCTGGCGGGATCGCGGCCGTCCGACACCCCGAGCAGCGTGCGCTACATGAGCAATCCCGGCGGAGAGGTTCAGGCCGAGGCAGCGCGGAACGTGTTCGACACGTTCTTCCAAAGGGCCGAACAAGAGGCGCCGGAGAGCGGCAGCGGCGAATTCAAGGCCGTTCAGGCCCGGTTGGCGGCGCTGTACCGCGCCAATCAGATCATTGCGAGCGAGCAGGACCTTGGCCGCCTTTTCAAGCGGGTGCTCGACCAAGTTTTCGCGCTTACGCCCGCGCATAACGGCGGAATCCTTCTAAAACGCGGCGAGCCAGGCGAATTGGTCACGGAATACGCGCGCTCCGGCGAAGGCCAAAACGAGGTGTGCATCAGTTCGACCATCGTGGACCGGGCCTTTCGCAACGATGAGGCGATCATCACCTGCAACGCGGCGGACGACAGCCGCTTCGGAACCGGCTCCAGTATTATTTCTTATAATATCGCGTCCGCCATGTGCGCGCCCATGAGCCACCAAGGGGAAACGCTGGGCGTGATTTATGTGGACACGCGCGGCGCCCCCGGGGCCTTCTCTCAAAGCGATCTGGAGCTTTTGGTCGCATTGGCCGGTCCCGCCGCCATCGCAATCAAGAACGCCCAATATGTGGCTCAGCTCGAACAGGCGTACCACGACACCCTCACCGGCCTAGCCAACGCGATCGAGTTGCGCGACCACTATACCGTGGGCCATACATGGCGCGTGACGAACATCGCCATTGAAATGGCGCGCGCCCTCGGCTGGGACGAGGAACGGCTCCGGCTGTGTCAGATGGGCGGCATTCTTCACGACGTCGGCAAGATCGCCATAGACGACGCCATCTTGCGCAAACCCGGCCCGCTGACGGACGAGGAGTTCGAGCAGATGAAGCAGCATCCCGAACACGGGGCGCGCATGATGCAAGACATCGATTTCCTGCTCCCGCTGATTCCCTTTGCGCTGCATCACCACGAGCGCTACGACGGGACAGGCTATCCCGAAGGTTTGGCCGCGGAGGACATTCCCATCGAGGGGAGACTGCTCGCCGTGGCCGATGCGTTCGACGCCATGACGAGCCACCGTCCCTACCGCAGCGCCCTGGACCCCGCCGACGCCGTTCGGCGCATAGAAGAAGGCAAGGGCACGCAATTTGATCCCGAATGCGCCGACGCCTTCCTATCGTGCTACCGGGAAGGCCGAATCGCCCATATCCTTCAAGATTACCACCGCGGCGCGCGCAGTATTGCGTGCCCCTTCTGTTCCACACACCTCCCCGTGTCCAAGGATACAGCCGTGGGGGATCGCCTGACCTGCACGGTGTGCCATCGTTCCATCCGCCTGTGCGAACGGGACGGGGTTTGGCACGGCGAGCGTATCAGCGCCGCCGGGACAGGCCAGGTTCAACCCTTCCCCAAACCGGGGGACGTTTAAGGCGTTGAAAGCGCCATGGGAATTAGCCTGGGGCAAGCGAAGCGCAGCCCCAGGGATAGGACGTCCCCGGGTGTCCGTCCTGAAGGGACGGAACAAAGGCGCGGCGCTTGCTTCGGTCCTTCGGTCCCTTCAGAACCACTTCCTGTGGTGGCCTATGACCTGGGACTGCGCTTCGCTTGTCCCAGGCTACTGTCTATCGCGCCTCTGGCGCGTGTTTGGGCCTCTATCTCGTGGTCTTGACCGAACGCTTGTCAAAGTCTGTGTATCTTTGCGCCCGCCTAGAGTGCCTGTGTGATGATAATCCGCGCTCAATCCTGCCGCCCAAAGGGATGACAGCAGAGGCATTCCCCCGGCGGTCCGGGCATGGACCTCCAGCCCCGAAAGATGTATACTCAGGCCATGCGAACCTTATTCAACGCCTTACAAGCGGGAAACCGAAGCGGCACCGGCGTCTATGCCTACGAGCTGGCGCGGGTGCTGCCCATCATTGAACAGGGTCCGGATGTCTCCGTGCTCTGGCCCGAAGGATTGCCCACGCCAAATCCCGCCCACGCGGCGTTGTGGGAAGAGCACGCCATCCGCATGCCGGTCGATCCCATGCGCCGGCGGCTCGTGACCGAACACTGGGGCATAACCCGCCTTGCGGCCGAGGCCAAGGCGGACCTCGTGCATTATCCCGCCAACTTCGGGGCGGCGCTGGCGCGGGTCCCCACCGTGGTCACCGTGCACGACCTGAGCTTTTTCCGGAACCCCGAGTGGTTCAGGCCCCTGCACGCCCGCTACTACCGGCTGGCGGCGCGCCGCACCATTCCGCGCGCCATGCGTGTCATAGCGGATTCCGAGGCGACGGCGGCGGACCTTGAGTCCTACCTTCGTATCCCCCGCAAACGAATCGATGTCATCCCACTCGGGGTGGATCCGCATTTCACCCGCGCCCCGGCGGAGGAGCAAGAGCGGGTGCGCGTGCGCCATGGCTTGCCCCAAGACTTTGTGCTGTATTACGGCACCCTGGAGCCCCGCAAGAACCTTCCACGCCTTATCCGCGCCTGGGA
>PUOI01000252.1 GCA_003552765.1 Candidatus Hydrogenedentota bacterium
ATCGAGCCTCCAATGCGTTGCGCGCCGCGAATATCCGAGAGGTCTTCCCAAGGCTTGTCCTCAAGCAGTTCGTCCATGTCGAACTCCTTGCTGGCGAGGTCCATCCACTCTTGCCCAATCACCCAGCGCGCCGCGCCGCCCGTGGCGATTAGGACGCCGCCGTCCCGCACCCATTCCTCGACTGCGCTGGCGCTGACGTTGCCCGCGCTCCCCGCCAATATGAGGCGGTTGTAGCGTCTCAGATTGGAGGCGCTTACCCGCGAGGTATCCAACAACGTCACCGGCATCTCGAAGCGCTGATCCAGCAAATGCCAGACCTCGCCCGCAGCCGCGCGGTTGGCGCCCGAGCCCGTAACCAAGGCGGCCTCGGGCTTCTCAAGGATGCTCCCGAAGGTCCGGGTCCCGAGGTCGGGGCCGTCGATGCTCATCACGGCGGGGACGGCGTACACCCGGACGTGATCCTGCGTTACTGCCTCGTCAATCAGGTCATGCACGGCCACGCCCGGCGCGAAATCGTGCGCGGAATGTTGGACCGGAATCATGATGGCGCCGCGCTCAAAGTCCGTGGGCTCGCCCGCGGCTTCCGTGCTGAAGGGCCGCTGAATCACCCTGGTGTGCGCGCCCGCGTCTTGGAGGCGGTACAGGGCGCGCGGCGCGAAATAGCTGTCCCACCGCATGATGTAGGCATAGTCTGAACGGCCACCCACCAACTCGCCGCCGTCGTGGATCACCTCATCAAGGCGCGCGCCGAGATGCGGCTCGGGGTCTTCCTCGAACGCCACCGTGTCGACGCCGAAGGCCAGGGGCTTGGTCCAGGTGGAAACATCGTAAAACCGGTCATCCTCGAACTCGGTTTGCGTCTCCATCATCGCGCGAATCAACCGGAACTGCGGTTGCGCCAGCGGGATAAGCACGGCCTCGCCCGGCTGGTATTCGCGGCCGCCGGCCTCCACCGGGGTTGCCAGTTCGTGCATCTCAATCCGGTGGCGCAGCATCATCTTCAGCATGGCCTGGGCGCGGTTGCGACGCTCGTCCAGCGGGACGACGTACGCCTTGACGGGATGCTCCTTGGCGAATCCCGGCACATCACGGAAGAACTGGTGTTGAAACCCGAGCAAATCTTTGCGCATTTCGAGCGCCGCCTCAAGGGTTGACAGCGACGTGGCGAACTGATTGCGAACCGTGTAGGAATACGTCAGGGCCCCATGGTGGTCCGTCTCGCGTTCGAGCGCGCGGGACGAGGCCTGCTCATACAGGATGCCGATCGCTCCGGTGATGTCGGGATAGGTGGAACCCTTGCCGCTGAAGAAATCGTCGAAGGTCTCGCGGGTGAAGAACAACTCACGCAGTTCGCCAAGTCCTTGCGACAGGTGATCCCGAGCAATTTGCTCCGTAAGCGCTTGATTGCGCGGCGGCGTATGCGGGTTGACGCGCTCCTCCACGCCGGGCTGGAAGAAGTAGGTGGATTCGGACCCCATCTCATGGAAATCGCCTAAGAGCTGCGGCCGCCACGCGTTCAGCAACTCTTGGCGGGCCTGCCCCTCGGGATGCTGAAGGGCCATGTAATCGCGATTCGGGTCGAACCAATAGTGGTTCGTCCGGCCGCCGGGCCATGGCTGGTTGTGCTCGCGGTTGGCGGGGTCCTTCACCGTGGCGGCGCTCCGGTTGGCGTTCACCCAACTGGTGAACCGGTGGTGGCCGTCGGGGTTCATCACGGGCTCGATGATCACCACGAGATTGTCCAGCATCGCCCCAAGCGGTCCCCCTTGGCCCGCGGCAAGGTGATACAGCAACAGCATGGCCGCCTCCACCCCGCTGGCCTCGTCGCCATGAACGGTGTAGCCCAAGTACACCACCGCAGGCTGCCCCGCCAAGGTCTCGGCATCTACCGAGTCCGGATCGTCGCCAATGCGCTGGTTCGCCCGGCGAATGGTCTCGATCTGCTCATGGTTGGCGGGCGACGTGACCACGGCGTGAATCAGCGGGCGGCCCTGATACGACTGGCCCTGTTCATGAACCGTGACGCGGTTGCTCGCTTCCGCCACTGCCTCGAAATACGCCACAATCTGGTGGGGTTCGGTGTGGCGTTCGCCAATGACGTGCCCCAACACCTCCTCTGGCGCCGGCACATCGTCATGGACGTAATGCACGCCCGTGTCGGGTAACGGAAGCTCCTCCGCGAGGCGGATCTCGCCAGAACTCGGGAGGCTGAAGGTAAGAAGAATCGCACTCAGGCATGCCGCGATAAAGAAGCGCTTCATCGTAAGGATCCCCTTCGTAAGGCCGTCTTGGCCGCCCTTGCCAATGGTTGCGGAACGCCAACGCCCCGGGATTCATGGGACCATGCCGCCCCCGCATCGGCCAACCCCATCGCCCACGCGCCGTGAGATGCTGCGCGCCGCTCTCCATCTCCATGGAGACCCGATTGTTCTAGCCAACAACGCGCACCAATGTCAAACTTCTCCGCCCGCCTCGCAAGAGGCCACATCCCGCTTGCGATGGATGCTCGGGGAGGTGCGCCTATTCCCCCCTGCCGAAGGGGGAACAGTGGCGCCGCGTTCCAGGCGGCAATCCATATGCCGGCAAGATGCCAGCGGTACGAGGGATCCCCCGTACGAAGGGTGCGAGTGGGATGGCCGAACCTTCACCTCTACTCGCCCAAGGACCGCCAAGCTCCGCCGCGAGGCAATTCGCTGGGATCCGGCGAGGGCCGGCTTCCGCGGACAAGCGCCCAAACGGCGGTCAAAAGCAGGAGGATCCCAGCCACATAGGGAAAGAGTGGCGGACCGTAATCCAGCACTCGTTCCCCGGCTTCCGCCACGGGGAGCACGCCGCCTATGCGTCTGTCTTGGGTTGCGCCCGGAGTAGGCGCCTCAAAGGGGACGGCTTCCTCAATGCGCGGGAGGCCTTGTCCGGTCTCGACCGGGCCCGCGCGGAAGTACTGTTGAGCAAGATGGAAGCGGCCGTAGGGGTCAAAGACGCCCGTGATGCCCGTGTTGCCTACATGAACAAGCGGCAGACGCGTCTCGACGGCCCGTAAGCGGGCAATGTCCAGTTCCTGTTCGAGGGCCGCGCTCGCGCCAAACCAGCCCAGGTTGGTGATGACCACTAGAAAATCGGCGCCGTCATTGCGAAGCTTCTCGGCCATAGGCGCGAAGAGGACTTCAAAGCATATGAGAGGGCCGAAGGTCCGTCCGCTTGCTTCCATAACCTTCAGTTCCTCGCCGGGATGGAGTTCTCCAATGGCAGGCACAATCTGGTCCACGAAGGGGAGATAATCTCCGAGCGGCACGTATTCGCCAAACGGCGTCAGGTGGACCTTGTCGTAGACGGCCTTCGGATATCCCTCCGCGTCGAGCAAATGGCTTGAATTGTACCAATGACCCGTGGCGGGATCCCGCCGTTGCGCGCCGGTGAACACAGGCGCGCCGATATCCTCGGCGAATTCTTGCAGAATCCGTCCAATGCCGGGTTCGAAGCTGATACGAAGCTCTTCTTCCTCGTCCCGGAGGATGAACGGCGGCATGATCAGCGCCTCGGGCCATACGAAAAGGTCCGGGGAGGTGTCCGCCGCCAAGGCCCGGCTGGCGTCGGCAGTGATTTCGACCATCGCTTCGTAGAATTGGGCGTCCCACTTCATTTGCTGGGAGAAATTGGGCTGAACCATGGCTGCTTGGAACGGTTCTTCTCCATAGCGGGCCTCATCCAGCCACATGTATCCCACGACATGGGCCGCCACAATGAGCCCTATACTTCCCGCCGTCAGCCAAACCTTCCGCCGGGCTTCCCGCGCGGCCCAGGCCGCGGCGAGCCCGGCGTTCGCGGCGGCAATCCCGAACGCGATGAGCGTTCCCCCGCCGAGCGCCGCCCACTGCAACACGGCTAGATTCGGCCCTTGGCTATAGGCGGCCGCGCTCCAGCCGAAGCCGGTGAACAGGGTCGCTTGTAGCTTTTCCATCACGGCCCAGAGGGCGGGAAACGCAACAAAGACCGCCACGCCAACGGGGAGCCGCGGTTGGAGCCACCCCCACGCGGCGCCCGCGGCGGCCCAATACAGCGCCATGACGAGCGAGAGAAGCACATATCCTAGAAGCGCCGCGCCCCCGGCCCAATAGACATTGGTTACGAGCCAATGAAGCAGAATCAGGTGAAACACGAGACCGGCCAAACAGAAGCGTCCGGCCGCAGCCGTCACGCTAGTGCGCCACGTGTTTGCTAGAAGGGGAACCAGCGCGGCCCAGGCCAGCCAAAACAGGCTGAAACGGGGAAACGCCAGGGCGAGCAGCACGCCCGTGGACACGGCGGGACCGTAAGCGCGGAGTAGGGCGGGGATCATAGTGCAATCTTTTTCCATTAGGTGGTGCAATTCAACCCCCCAAATCGGCGTCAGACTGGCGGAACTGGTCACATGAACTTGGGGCGTTTTCCGCTGCGTGACACAGCGGAATGCACGAACGATTCTTGGGGCTCTCTCCAAGACGCACGCGCCGGTTGAAAGGGCAACCGGCGCGTGCGTCCACAAAAGTTAATGAGCATCACCTCAAGCAAGAGGCTACGGAATGGGCTTACTGCTGTTGTAACATGCGTTTCTCTTGATCGATTCTGTCCATGTACCGCCAACGCTCTTCTTGCCAGAACCGGAGCGCACTTTCCGCTGGGGGATCCATGTCCCGCAGATCGACGATAGTGGGCGACACGAACATCAGGAGGTGCGTGCTTTCCGCCTCGGCCTCCCGGCCGCGGAACGGTATTCCCAGCAGCGGCACACGGCCCACGACCGGAACCCGGCGCTCTGTCTCGCGCATGATACGATTGGACAGCCCGCCAATGACCAGGGTCTGGTTGTTGGGGACTACCACTTCCCCGGTCTGCGAACGCTCGGAGAAGATCGGCAAGTCGATTCCACGCACGTTGTCGAAGCGTTCCAGCTCGCTGACCGCCAGTTGATCAATATTAATCTGGACTTGTTCGTCGCTAAGGATCATGGGCTGCAGCCGCAAGTCGACGCCGATATTCTCCCATTGCACGTTCATGATGGGCTGGCCCCCATCATACTCCACGGACTGGAACGGCACCTCGCCTCCGGCGTGGATGTTGGCGTGCCCTTGGTTCTCGACAATCAGCTCAGGCTTGGAGATAAGGTCTACGTCCTGTCTCCGTTCAACAGAGCGGAAAACGCCCTCAAGGGTACCCCGGCCCGCCTCGATCACACTAAAGGTCAGGCCCGCCCCGCGTTGGGTCTGTACGCCGTCTTGCAAACCGCCTTCGAGGTCCGGCCGCATGGGCGTCCGTTCGCCCGGAGCGGGCAACGTCACACGATGATCGGGATCTTCGGGATCGAACGTGTGCGTTCCTATGCGTTCAACGCTGCCCGTTTGCTCCTCGCCATCAATGTAGCGCCGGTAATCAAGGTTGGCGCCTAGTTCGCGTAGTCCGTCCTCGGTTGTCTCGCTAATCCAAACCTGAATCTGAACTTGACGAATGTCCACCGGATCCGCATCAGCCGGCGGCTGTTCGTCCGCGCCCTCCTCATCGCCGCCATTGCCTTCCTCGGCGGCTACTGGCGCCGCTGCAAGAAACAGGCACAAAACAACAGTCAAGCTTTGGGCAAATGCGCTTTTAAACATACGTAACGCTATCCTTTTCCGGGCCGTGTGCCTTCGCGTCAAACGGAACGCTAACGCTTACATCGTCTTCCGTTTCATCGAAGCCAGACCATACTGCTCGCTCGGAACAGGTTCTTATCGGATGCCGGCGTACATGCGCCCCCCGAACACCGGGCAGGCGGATGCCTGTTGCGGCTGTCTATTGCTCCAGCATGCGTATTTCCTGATCGATGCGGTCCATGTGACGCCACCGCTCTTCCCGCCAGAAACTGAGCGCACTCTCGGCTTCCGGCCGGAGATCGCGCAGGTCGACGATGGTTGGGCATACGAACATCAGCAAGTGGGTGCTTTCCGCCTCGGCCTCCCGGCCACGGAAAGGAATGCCCAACAAGGGCACGCGCCCCACCACGGGGACCCGGCGTTCGGTTTGCCGCATGACCCGGTTGGAAAGTCCGCCGATAACCAAGGTTTGTGCGTTAGGCACAACCACTTGCCCGCTCTGCGAGCGCTCCGAGAACACCGGGAGATCCACCCCGCGGATGTTGTCGATGCGCACCACATCACTGACCCGAAGCCGCTCAATGTTCACCTGAACCATGCCGTTGGGAAGGATTATGGGCTGCAGCACCAGGTCCACGCCGATGTTTTCCCACTGGACGTTCATCACGGGTTCGGCGCGGTGATACTCGATGCCTTGGAAAGGCACTTCGCCGCCCGCGTGAATGGTGGCCTGGCCTTGATCCACCACGAGCAATTCGGGCTTCGAGATAAGGTCGATATCCGTTCTGCGCTCAAGGGAGCGGAACACGCCCTCCAGCGTTCCCCGGCCCGCCTCAATGATGCTAAACGTCATCCCGGCGCCGCGCTGGGTCTGTACGCCGTCGGCCAGGCTTCCCTCAAGGTCGGGCCGCAACGGCGTCCTCCGGCCTGGCGCGGGGAGCGTCACCCGCTGTTCGGGATTGAGGGGATCAAACGTTTGCGTTCCGACGCGTTCCAGGCTTCCCGTCTGTTCCACATCGTTGATGTACCGGCGATAATCCAGGTTGGCGCCTAATTCGCGCAACCCATCTTCCGTGGTTTCGCTGATCCAGACCTGGATCTGAACTTGATCGATGTTTACGGGGCCGGGCTCGCGTTCCGGGGCGGGCGCTTCCTCTTGGGCCTCAGGCGCTTCTTCGCCGGCTTCGGCTTCCCCGGCCTCTTCCTCGGCCCAAACATCCGTGGGACCGCCCAGCAGGAGAATCAGCACCAGCCCGAAGACCAACAAACGGATCATGGACACGTTCCATTACCTCCACCCGCCCGCGCGAGAGCGTCACTTCTCCCGGCGCCATACAGCGGACATGTATAATCCTCTACCAAGGATTGCTTCGCCCTTACCAAAGTTCGTCATCCCCACGGATGATGCCATCGGCAAACCCGCGAGGCACATCGCGCAGCCCTTCCACCACGTCGCGAATCATATCGACCGTGCCCGAGGGCCTTGCTTCCTCACCCGGCATATCCACATCGCGGAAACCGTGGTCGGCCGCAACGGTGAACGCGGGCCGCCAAGTTTCGGCCTTGATCATGAACACCAGCTCGCGGCGGGTTTCCTCGGCGGACCGGCCGCCAAGCAACGACGAGACCGGCGAACCCACGATGTTGGTGTCCACCAACCGGTCCGCCGCCCGCATGGTCGCGTCTTCGGCCTGCGTCAGCCAGGGCACGGTGTCCACCTGCTTCGTCTTGATGTTGCGATACAAACCGCCAAGCACCAGCACCTGCCCATCGCGCACCCACGCGGAGGTCGTAATACTGCGGGAGATAAACTCCGGCGCGCTGATGGAATTCCGGGCCAGGGAGAAGTCGCCGCCCTGGGCGAGCGTGTCATCCAAGGCCACCACAATACGCTGGCCTTCCTCTTTGACATCGGCCGTTACATCCAGCTTGATGTACGTATTGTCCCGGTCCATCCAGTTTTCGCTGTCATTGGTCACTTCCGGCACGGAAATATTCAACGTCACGCCGGTATCCCGGAAATCGGTTATCTGAACCGGGGTATTGCCGACGACCACCGTATTCTCGTAGGGAACTTGGCGCACCGTTTTGACCTCGGTGGGCGTCTCGGACCCCACGCGCACCATCGCCCTGGGACGGGCAAGGATAAACGCCCGGTTCTCATCCACCAAGGCCTGCAGGACCATCTCGATGTCGCCGTAGTATGTGGTCAGCCGGTCCAGGAAAACCGTGATGGCGGCGTCGCGCGTCGGAAAGGTAATGTCGGCGCTCTCAATAATACCCTCGGTGCCGGAAACGCGGCCCACCGGCCGCCCCGCATCCCGGTGCTGAAAGTAAGCGCTCAGCCCTGTATCAACTCCCTTGGTGCTCTGGAACTCGATAATCTTGGCCGTTACATTGACCTGTTCGGGAGGTTGGTTCGGGCCTTGGGCTTGGACCTCAACGGCCGCGAACCACAAGACCGCCAACAGCATTACACCGCCCCACCTACTTATCGATTTGTTGCACATAGTGGACCTCATCCTTCAAACGTACCGACGGCTTCGTGGCGATGGATATTCTCAATGGTGTCGAAATCGCTGAAACGAACACTGAATGGGCGTCTCTCTCCGGGCCCAAGCCGGCCAATATTGACCGTGTCGGTGTCGTAAACCACGTCTCCGAAACCGTAAATGGTTACGTGCACCTGGACGCCGTTGAGCGTACTATCGCCACGGTTCACCGCTTGACCACTCACTACATAATGCCGGTGCTGCCGCGTAAACAGATCCCGGCTGGAACTCGGGCGGAACGACTCTAAGTTGGTAATCACCAAAGGCCGCTCTTCAATCTCGCGCCGCTGCACTTCCGACGGCGTGAGCAACGTCAATTCGCCGTCAGACCCCACCTCGACCCGTCTGGATAGAGTAGACTCCTCGGCGTACGCGGGATCCTCATCCAGAATCTCCTCGTACACCTCACCCGCCTCTTGGTAATCCCCCTTGCGCCAGAGCACATCGGCGAGTTCAAGCTTTTTCTCCAAATCGCCAGGATTTTGCTCGACCGCGGCCCGCGCTTCCTCCAGGCGCTCCTCGAGCTGCTGCGGAGAAGGGAATACTTCTTCGTATTCTTCCTGGATCTGCGTTATGAGCCGCTGGGCCTCCTCGGCATGTTCGCCCGCCGGGGCCACCTCGAGATACTTGTGAAAATTCTCGGCGGCATCGCGGTAGTTCGAGATCCCGTAGTAAGCATGACCCAAAAGATACCGCGCTTCCGCCGCCGCCGCATTACGCTGGTACTTTTCCATCGTATGCTGAAGACGGGGTATGGCCGCGCCGTAATCACCTTCCCGCAGCATTTGACGGGCTTGCTGAATCTCTTTCTGGGCGGCCCCCCTGTCGGCCATCGTCTCCCGCCCGCCCCTTGACTCGGGCGAGGTGGAACGGGGAGTGCTCAAGCAGCCCGCAGTTAAGGCCACCAGGAGTACGGCCCCCACCGCGCCCAGGGTCATGGACCTAAGTCGTAATGTGCATGTTTTTGCTATTCTCACCACAGTGCTCCGTTTTCGGGCTCGAAGCCCCCTTGAAGCTTCGATTTCCAGTGACTTACCGCCGTTCTTCTATGTAAGAGACGACTTTCTCCGTTATATCTTCAACGGGAATATCCTCGTCTACTTCGGCGAGATGCCCCTTTTCCACGATAAGGTCAAACTCGCTCTCCTGACCTATGTCTATCACCACTTTCAGGCTGCGGTTTGAGGCGCGTTCGATTTGCAGCCAGTAGCTGCCCGTGCCTGTATCGAGATTTCTTCTTTCGATTTCCGCATACTCAGGCGTCGCCCGTACGGCTTCCCGCAAGTCCACCTCGGCGGCCTTTTCAAAACTCCCCGGGTCGCCGTAGAACACTTTCTGGGGGTCTATTTCGTTGACTTCATCTTCGGCGTGCGCACCGGCGCTCATGAATACCGCCAGCGCCGCTCCAGCTAGGATGTACGTAATCTTTCGCATGGCCCTTGCCTCCGCTTTGATTTTTCGGCTCTGCCTTGTCACTAAACTTGTCTAGAGTCTCGCCCTGCCAATCGCCACCGGCTAGATGCTCACAGCCCGCAGGCGCCGCCCAATGATGCAATATCGCGTGCATGCAACGTTGGAACAAGGGGCTTAGCCACGAAACTCCACCACGATTTTCTTTATTCCGCTTGGTGTGTATGGACCTCACGTCAGATGGCTCGAATCCGGAGCACACTTGAGACCTTTAATCCTTCTCCGGTCTCCAAAGTTCCCTGCTGTCATTTTGGGGAACCTGATGCGTCTGCCGTGGGTTTATACCCCAAAACACCCCAAAAGTTCCAGCGGCCCTTGGGATGGCGCGAAAATTGTGCCAACAAAGCAAAGACTGCGTCGCGAAGCTTTGGGTTTCCGGACTACTGCTCTTGAATGATTACACGTGGAATTTCAAATCGTTACGCATGTCTGTGGCCTCCACAACCAACGCCCGCCCCACGCCAGGTCAACACTACGGTCAGTAGCGGCGTTACTTCACCACCTACGCTTTTGGAACACGGCGTTCGACGTAAGAGGTCTGTATCGGCTAGAGACGCGAGAAACTTGAGCTGTATTCAATGGCCGCCGGGGAGATGGCGCGGGCGGCAAGAGGGGGCGGGTTGTTGTATTCAGACCCCAGCCGGCGCGGCTCCTCTGGTCCGGGACCGCGGCGAAGCGGGGCTTCGCGCCAGGGTTGTTGTGGTTTTCGCTTATTCTAGGCTAGAATGACGTTCCTTTTCAAGCAGGTAGCGGCACAGTGAGGAAGGATTATCTGATGTCCTGTTTTGACCCACCCTTTTGCACGGTTTCCTCCACAACGCAGTTTCGTAATGTGTTACGCAGGGGATTGGCTTGCGGCGGCATGGC
>PUOI01000491.1 GCA_003552765.1 Candidatus Hydrogenedentota bacterium
AGATTGGCGAGGGTCCATGCGGCGGACCATAAGGGCGAGAGCGGCGACGTGTACGGCTCGTCGTCACCATCGCACTGTAGCGTGAAGCTGGCCGTGGGCGCAGTGTCCGACCAAATGTAAACGCGGAACGACAAGGGCTCCCACGCGGGCAACACGGGACAGCTACGGACCTCCCGCGTGGGCAATTGTGGGTATGCCGTAGCCCCAAGCGAGCCGGGCGCCGAGGTCCAACCTATGAGACACTCCATATCCAGGCTATCGAAGTTCACCATCCCCTCGCCTTGAAGCCGGTACTCGCCGAAGAGGGTGTAGGGGTCTGGAAAGTCGACCAGTTCAAGAAGCAGATGCGGTCCCGAGGAGACTGCGGCCGCGTATGCGTCCTCGGCGTCGCCCGCCGCCTCGAATTGCAGTTCGAAACGCAGGCAGTTCTTCATCGCGCTTTCGACGAAGCCCCAGTCCAGGTGCGCCGCGCCCACCGCCGCCAGGCGGCTGAAAAGGAATAGCTGGTGCCAGGCCAGCATGTCCGCCGCGCGGCCGGGATTCAAGTCCGTGCTGCAATCCAACGAGGCCGTGAGGATGGCGTTAAAGAAACCTTGGCTGAGAAGCCCCTCGACTTGCGTGCGCCTGAACACCACTTCCGGAAAATGCTGGAAGCCGTCAGTCGTAAGCGACCAAGTGGTGTATTCCTGCAAGGCGCAGTAAAGGAGGCCATCGTTTTGGACGGCGGCAGAGGCAAGCGGATAGACCGTGGCGTAGTATTGAGCTAGCAGAATCTGCAATATGGCTAACCGTTCTTCTTCCGTCATTTCCCGGCGCTCACCCCGCTGCTGATCGGCCGTATAATTCTCCAGGGTCTCGGCAAGGGCCTGATCCGTCTCTTGCTGCTGCGACGCCGCTTGCCGCCGTCCCTGCTCGCGCCGCTCCTCTTCCGTGCCTTCGCCGTGGCCCACGCCGCTAAAGTGGAGGATGTGGAACCGCGCCGTGTCTCCGTCATACTCGACGGGCCGCAAGTGAAAGTCTTCGCCTTTGGCGTGATACGCGAATCCGGCCGCCATGCCGGGCTCGGGATGATCCTCGTGGGTAATCTCGAGAATGGCCGGCGCGAACAAGACCAGCCCTTGCGGCTCGAAATGCGCCGCCGCCTTGAGTCCGCCGCTGAAGGGGAAGTCCTCGATGGCGGTCACTGGCGTCAAGGTGATTTCCGTGGGATGCGCGAGGGCGTTTTCGGGAATGGTGAGCTGGTAATGCGCGCCCTTGTCGTCCGTGGTCTCCAATACGCGGCCTTCCCGCGTGACCAGCGCCGACGTGCTCGCTTCTTCGTTGAGATGCAACGTGACATCCAACGGCGGCAGGGTCTCATCGTCAACAGGCGGCGTAACCGGGATGCCGAGTACAACATTGATCACCAACTGGATGTCGACGGCGTTAACCTTGTTGTCGCCGTTCACGTCGGGATTGTAGCTTGGGTTGATGGGGATACCCAGCACGGCGTTAATCACCAGCTGGATATCGACGGCGTTGACCTCACCGTCACCGTTGACATCGCCAAACACGGTATCCCCGTGGACGGGAACCGCCAAGAGACATAGAACCGCAGACAACACCACACTGGACAGACGCATGACGCCCCCTCCTTCGAACCTCACTCCCCTCATCAACGGCCGCTGGCTAGCCACAACACTAACTATTCCATTTTTAAAGGGATTTTGTCAAATGCCTCCCTCCGCCTTATCTCTCTTCTATGTCCCCCGACCCGCTCGGGCCACCCCTTTCACAAAGAAAATTCGTAATGTAGGCATCTTGCCGGAAAACAGCCATTTGGACGGCGCCGGCACAAATCATTCCGCCTTCGAATCTTTATGCAGATTTGGCTACAATTCAAATACTATTGCTTATAGTGGTGTCTTTGACAGGCAATAGCGGATACTGGGCATGCCTTAGAGGATTAATAAGACGAAGCCGGGAATGCGCGATACGGTTTCGCGCCAAGGGTCTCCACCCACTATTGCACGGGCCAGCGCCGGAGGACGTATTCTCGGGCTTCTTCCGGAGTTGTCAACCAGCCCTCGAGCTGGCCGTCTTCCACTTCGCTTAGGATGGTCCCAAAGTGGGGGCCGGGCGTGTATCCCATGGCGATCAGATCCTTGCCCGTGAGCAGGGGGGATGGCTTCACTTCTTCCGGCTTAAGGTTGGCGATGTAGGATTCAATCCATTCGATATCGGTGAGATCGCCATGGCTGGCGAGGCAATCGATGCGGGCCAGAGATAGTAGCTCATCGAAGCCGTCCTCCCGCACGAAACGCTTGCGTTTGCTCTCCCGCATGCCAGGGATGGCCGCCACGCGCATATGCTGCGCGACAAGCCATGCGACGCGCGAAACGTCCCGTTTCGGAAGGCGCAGGCGGTTGCAGATGTCCCGCGCCATCTCCGCGCCTACTTTGTCGTGGTGATTGAAGCGAATCCGGTCCTCGAAGGTTTGTGTGACGGGTTTGCCGGCGTCGTGCAGCAGGACCCCGAAAGCGAGGGTAGGCGTGCGATGCTCAAGGCGGTCCAGCTCTTCCAGGCACAGGAGGGTATGCTCGAACACATCTCCTTCGGGATGGAAAGCGGCCGGCTGCTCGATGCCCTTCATGGCGCTGATTTCGGGCGCCACATGGTCAAGCAAGCCAGTCTCGTCCAGCAAGCGAAACGCGCGGGCCGATGCGCCTTCCGTGAGCATCTTGACGGCCTCGTCCCGGATGCGTTCGGCGCTTGTCTCGAGCACGTGCGGCGCCAGCTCCACGATGGCCTGGAACGTCTCCTCATCAATGCGATAGGCCAGCCGGGCCGCGAACCGCACGGCGCGTAGAAGACGCAGGTAGTCCTCGGCCATTCGCTCTCGCGGAGGACCCACGGCGCGGAGAATGCCCGCCTCGATATCGCGCTGACCGCCTACATAATCCTTGACTTCGTTTTGCAAAGGATCGTAATACAGCGCGTTTACCGTGAAATCCCGGCGGCGGGCGTCTTCTTCCGGGCCGGTGAATCGCACATGGGAGGGATGACGCCCATCGAGATAGGGGCCATCTTGACGGAAGGTCGTCACCTCGAACTCGCCCTCGGGTTCCACAACGAGCTGCGTGCCGAACTCCACGCCGACGGGTACGGTCTTTTCGAAGAGTTGCGCCACTTCCTCGGGCCGCGCGCTGGTCGCGATGTCGTAGTCCTGCGGCGTTTGGTCCAAGAGCAAATCCCGCACACACCCCCCGGCGAGAAGCGCACGATGCCCAGCTGCTTCAAGTGTCTGGCAGATGCGCTCCGCCCCGGCGCGTTTAGACATAGGCGATCCTTCTTCCAAATCGTGTGGCGAACGTCTCCCGTTGGCTATTTCGGCGGACTCGGCGTCCGCCACACGATAATTCTTCATGGAAGCGCAATATCCAACTCGACAGCGCCCGAATCTCCCACGGAGAGCGGGCCTTCGTACAAGGATTCCATGCGGAAGTTCATGGGATCCCGCATGGCGGCTTGCTCATCGAAGCGCAACACGTCCACGGTGTAGTCGCCCGGCGCCAGTCCCTCGATCTGGAAGGAACCGTCGGGTTGAACCACGGCCTGGCCCGCTTGATGGCGGAGGATGTCGAGCGTGGTTCCTATTTGGGTCATGCTCATTTCGCTGGGATGAGGTCCGCCCGGACGCCGCACGGACACCACGGCGTTGTCTCCCGCGTAATTGCTAATTCGGCCCGACACAGGGATGTCGCCCGTGGGACCGAAATCCAGGTCCGCCGCCTCCCCGTCTGTGACATCAACGACGCCCATCTCTGGGAAGGCTTGTGAACCGCCGCCTCCCGCCGTTATCTGGGTCGTATCCATGGGAACGGCGAGATAGCTGCCAGAGGCCAAGCCGCCGATGGAGAACTCTCCTTGACCGCCGGCCGTGACCATGTGGAATCCGCCAGGCCCCATCAAGACGACGCCGCCGGAAATCGGTTCGCCGCTGCTATCCGTCAGGCGTCCGCGCACGCTGCCTCCTTCGCTCATGACCACGCGCAGGCCGTGGGTATCCGCGCCGCGCCGCACGGTCACGCCCGGCAAACGGTTCCGGGCGTAGGAGCGGTGGGTGGCGACGAGGTCATACGAGCCGGGCGGCACGTTGGCGATTTCAAACTCCCCTTGGCGGTTCGTGGTCGCGCTGTGTTGGCTGCCGCCTCCCATGCCCGCGGGTATGGCGGACTCCATGGCCTGCGCCATCATGTTGTCCGTGGCCCGCGCCAACCGGACTTGCGCGCCGGACACCGCCCGGCCGGTGGGATCTTGCACGCGGCCGGTCACCCGGACCCCGCGCTCAAGCCGGACTCGCACGCCCGAGCGCTCTTGGCCGCGCGTCAACGTGATGACATCGCTTTGGCCCGTTCCTAACGTGGTATGTCGCGCTTCCACGCGATATTGGCCAGGCCTGAGGTCGCCAAACTCAAAGGCGCCGTTACCGTCCGTACGCCGCTGGCCTTCGGCGAAGAAGTCTTCGAATTGGCTTAACAAGGCGGCCATGTCGTCTTCGGCGGCTTGATCCTCCAAGTTGATGAGGGTAACCCCCACGCCTTCGGCGACATCGCCCTCGCTATCAAGGACCAGCCCTGCGATGCGTGCGCCAGGGGAAAGGTTGAGCCGGATATCGGCATGCAGGGGCACGCCTTCCTCCCGCGCGATTTCGCCGCGCGCCTGCGCTTCCACGGTGTAGTTGCCCGGCCACAGGTTCTCGATAGTGAACGCGCCGCCGTCGGTGGTGGAGACAGTTTGCGCCGGGAAGGCCCCCATCGAAGCGGTCACGGCGGCGTCTTCCACGGGGTTGCCGCGGGAGTCGCGCACCCGGCCCGTGATCACGCCATCGGCTTCGGGTTGCTCGCCCCAGCTCCGCTCGGCCAAGACCAGCCGCAAATCACCGAGGTCGCGGCCTTCTTCCACGGTGAGGGTGGCGGTTTCCCCGTCCTCGGTCTCCACGCTCCACCAGCCCGCCGTCACGGTGTAGCGTCCGGGCGCCACGTGCTCCAGCGTAAACGAGCCGTCCTCGCCGGTCTGGGTCCCAAGGCCCCCCATATCGAAGCTTTGCATGTCCAGACTCTGAAGCTGGATGCCTCCCTCGGCGAAGGGTTCGCCATCGGCTTGCATGATGCGCCCGCTGATCGTGCTGCCCTCGCCAAGCACGAAATCGGCGGTGGCTGTTCGGGCGCGTTCGGTCAGCGTGACGGTCCTCCTTTCGGATGGCGCATGTTCCATGGCTTGCGCCCTTACGGAAAACTCGCCCTCCGGCGGAAGCCCGGCTATCGTGTACACGCCCTCGTCGTCCGTCTCCGCGCGCGCGTCCCGCGCCAGCATGAGCGTTTCCATGGCTTGGGTGGAGAAGCGCGTCGGGGTCAGTTCCACGCTGGCCCCGGCGATGGGCGCGCCACGCCGGCTGGAGACTCGTCCGGTGATTTGGCCGCCCTCCTCCACCTCGAGTTCGACACCCTCCACTCGCTCGCCCTCATCCACATACACGGCCTGCGTCCCAGCGGGAAAATGGAGATTGTGTTCACGCAACCCGGACACGCTCAGCGCGTAGCGGCCTGGCGAAAGGTCGGCCAGATTAAACGCGCCGTCCTCCCCTGTTGTGGCCGTGTTGTCGCCTTCGCCGCCCCACATCCATTCGCCGCCCTGTCCCGCCATGACCTGGACCCCTTCGACGCCCTCGCCGCGGGCATCGGCGCGCACCACCCGGCCGCTTACTCCCGCCGCGCGCTGCAATTGGATGTCCATGCGGAGTTCGCTTCGGCCATGAATAGGCACAACCTCTTCATGCGAGGCGTGGCCTTCGGACACACACGCCAGCACAAGCTGGGGAAGGGGTTCATCCTCGCCCCCCGTCCATTCCAACTCGATGCTGTAACTGCCACGCTCCGTGGTCTCGGTGGTGGTCAACGCCGCCGCCTCGCCGCGTTGGCGAATCGCTTGGCCCGGGGGCGTCATCGCGCCGCCGAAGCCCCCTGGCCGGGGCTGTTGCAGACGCACCTCGGCCCCCGCGATGGGCGCGCCGCCCCGGCGTTCGGTCACCGTGCCGTAGATGCGCATATGCACCGGTCCGCTTTCCAGGGCGCCGCCGGGCGCCGTTGGCGCATCCCCGGCGGGTATCACGGCGGCAAGTTCATCTCCACGGCCAGCCGGACCCAAATCTTGCGCCTGCATCGCGGCGGGACTGTCTTCATCGGCGTCCGAGAGGACTTGCCACGCTATGAGCCCCGCTCCCACCAAAAAAAGGAGGGCGATAATGCCCCCCACAATCTTCTCCGTACGCATCTCTAGTTCCTCCACACTGCATGGGCGCCTTAGGACGTGGTTCCAAACTGGTTACCGCGGCAAATTGCTGTGCATACAACAATGATACCCCACTATGAAACAAAAGATGTTCCAGTGTAGCTGCGCGTTTCAAGCTTGACGCGCACGGCGCATAAGGCGCGGGAGCCACGGCTCAACCGTGGCGCATAAGGCGCTGACAGCGCCATGGGGAGTAGCCTGGGGCAAGCGAAGCGCAGCCCCAGGGTGAACGCCCGTCCGCATGTCCGTCCTGAAGGGACGGAACAAAGACGTGGCGCTCGCTTCGGTCCCTTCAGGACCGATTTGGGAGGCGGCCTTTGACCTGGGGCTGCGCTTCGCTTGCCCCAGCCTACTGGCTATCGCGCCTCCGGCGCGGGTTTGAATCACTATCCGTATAACGTCTTCCGTATGAACCGGCGCAAGGGACCGTGCATGTTAGCGCCCGTTCATCGCATCCTCGACCGCATACTCCATGGACCGCGTTCGTCTTAGAAAAGATTCATAGTCCCGCCGGCAGGGGAGGCCGATGAGGCTAGTAATTCGTCAGCTCACGAATTGCGGGTAGCCTTGATTCTGTTTGTCTTGGCCGTGAGGTGGCACGGGCTTCCAGCCCGTGATTCATGGCCTGGAAGGCCATGCCACCTCCAAGCGCGTTCACTGCGGGGGGCAACAAGTCTTGGGCTTGGCTCTCTCTTAAGCGGCCGAACCAGGGCGGTGGCGAATACTGTTGCGAGCGAAACGTTCATGAGGCGCCGTCCTCCTCTGATTCGTTGTTCTCGTTGTCTATCACCGATTCCGGAGCGCGGGGCCGCGCCTCGGACGATGACACCTGCACAAAACGATAATCCCCTTCGCTCGCGGGAGGCGTGATGGCCAGCGGCGTCCGGCCCCACGGCAGGGCGGGCTCCGCTTCTTCGCCTTCCTCGTCCACCAGTTCGATTTCCCAGGGGCCCGTGATCAAGAGATCAAGGGGATCGTCCACGAACAGACTGATTTGGCTGTGCATGGGGAAATCTTGGCTGTAGCGGTTGGCGAACCCGATGGCCCAGCGGGCGGGTTTGATCTCGCGCCGCAACCGGTAGTGAAGGCTCTCCGCCGGCTCCCAGGGCGGCGCAAGGCCGTCGGCGGTTCCGTCAAAACCAAGATAAGCGTCCTCGCCGTACCAAAACGCGAAGGGCGTCGGGCCGAAATAGCGGACACTCTCCTCAGTCGCCGCCGGACAGACAAAGGTGGGCATGGACAAGGCCTCGAGCGCATCCAAAAAGGCGCTGTACTCCTCGGCGGTGTCGTTGGCGGTGAGTTCGCCCGTAATTAGAACCAAGTCCGCGTTGGCTTCATCGATTTCGGCGGCGATTTCCTCGAAAAGCCCCAGGGACTCCTCGAGATCCCCGCCGTCTCCCACCACCGGGTCCGCGATGTGCGCCACGAGATACACCTCGGGGAAGGATTCCTTCACATGGAGCGCGCGTTCATTGCGATCGCGCTCGTCTTCCCCCTCGCGTTCGGCTTCCAGGGCATAGACCCCAGGCGCTATCTCGTCGGGGAGGTGACACGTGGCCACGTAACGGCCGTCGGGACGCGCCTCCCATTCCACCGCCACCGTCATCGTCCCGTCTTCGCCAGCGAGTTTTAGGGGGGTCTGCTTCGTCAGCACGGCCTCGAAGGCCGCTCCGGGCCGGACCAAGGCGGGCTGACCATTGTGTGGGCTCAAGATGATGTCGAGCGCGCCATCCCCGGCGCGGCCCATGGCGCCGGAGGCGAGACAGACGGCGCAGACAGCTAGCATAAGGCGGGATATCATGCTCATTGACTGTCCTCCGGGCGCCAAGCGGGATGGGTGGCGGGTTGATCGGCTTCCGTCACCGGCTCGGCGTCCTCGCCCTCCACGCTGCTGACAAAGATCCGCGGCGCGCCATCGCGATTCGAGACGAACGCAACGCGTTCTCCGTTCGGCGCCCATGCAGGCGCCCAATTCTCATACGCGCCGGACACGGCCACCTCGTGCACGCGCATCGTTTCCGGATACACCCGGAAAATGCCGCGCCCCCCTTCGCGAAAAGACTCGAACGCGATCCATTCCCCATCGGGGGACCACGCGGGATTCCAATCCGCCCGGCGGTGATTGCTCACATTGACCAAGCCGCGGTCCTCCGAGGCGATGAATATGTCGCGGAATCCGCCATCGTTGGACTCAAACGCAATCATGTCCGGGTCCACGGGATTGGGGGCGGGCGCCCATTCAAAGTAGCGGCCCCCGTTCTCCTCGCCAACAGGTATCGGCTCCGCCGCGTCTTCCGTGACCCGGTACAAGTCCGAGGTCAGATTTCGCCCCGGCGTTCCCGTGAGGCCCGTGGCGAGCAGTTCGTCCTCGCTCATCCAACGCGCCGTCAATAGCCCTTCCCGGCCGCCGCCCCACGTCGTCTCTTCGCCCGTGGCGCGATCATGCACCCGGACTTGGCGCGCCAATCCTTCTCCCGCGGAGTACGCGATGCGCTCGCCATCCGGCGCCCATTGGGGATGCCGATTATGGGAGGACTCGGTTTCCAGCAGCGCGCCATCGGAGCCATCGGCGCGAACGACGTAAATGCCAACGCCGTCCTCGTCCTCCGTCTCGAAGGCGAGCCATTCGCCGTCCGGCGCCCACACGGGGGGACCGTCGCCGCGTCCCGGCCCGAGTTCCCTAACCTCGCCGGTTTCGACATCAACGGCGCATACCTGACGCGCGGAGGCCTGAGACCCAACCAAGTAGGCAAGTTCTCCCCCCGCTCCGGCGCCAACCAATGATAGAATGATGGGTAGTAAAGTATTCATATAGGCTAGTTTAGCACGGCGGGCCACGCCCCATCTAGGCTCCTTGATTCGCTCCTTTCCACCGCCGCGAAGCGCTGTGGTATCCTTGAGATATGGAAGAGCGTCCGGAAATCGCATCGCTGACCCAATTGGAACTCACGCCTGATCCCGCCGCCCGCAGGGATCCCGAGACCTTTCTGGCCGAATTCGACTTGAGCCAAGTCCCCACAGCCAGCGGCTGCTACATCATGCGGGACCAGGCGAATAAGGTGATGTACGTTGGGAAGGCGCAGAACCTGCGCGCGCGCATCCGTTCGTACATTAACGATCAGGATACGCGCTACCGCGTCAAGTTCCTGATGCGCCGGGTGGCCCGGATCGATTTCATGGTCACCACCACGGACAAGGAGGCGGTGCTCCTCGAGAACAGTCTCATCAAGGAACACAAGCCCCGGTATAACGTCCAGCTCAAGGACGACAAGACCTATGTTAGCCTGAAACTCAACGTGCAGCATCCCTATCCCCGCCTAACCGTGACGCGCAAGGTGAAACGCGACGGGGCCAAGTATTTCGGTCCGTATTCGAGCGCGCAGGCCGTCCGCGAGACATTGCGCCACCTCCAGAAGATCTTTCCGCTACGGACCTGCAGCGACGCCGTCCTAAACAACCGCACGCGGCCCTGCCTCTATTACCAGATGGGGCAATGCGCGGCGCCCTGCGTGGGCTATATCGGCAAGGAGGCGTACCGCGAACTCGTGGACCAGGTCCAACTCGCGCTCGAAGGCCGCAACAGCGAATTGAAGACGCGGCTCAAGGAGGCCATCCAAAAACACGCGGACGCCTTGGAATTCGAACAGGCCGCCCTGCTCCGCGACCGGCTTCACGCCATCGAACACACCCTCGAACGCCAGCGGACCGTACGGGCGGGCCAAGAGGGGGACACCGACGTGTTCGGCGTATATACCGAGGGGCGCTACAGCGAAGTGCAGGCGCTCTTTTTCCGTCAAGGCAAACTGACGGGCGGACGCTCGTTTTCGTTCAAGCGCCACGAGATGCCCGTGGACGAGATGCTGAGTTCGTTCATCTTGCAGTACTATAGCGACGGCGCGCTCATCCCGCCCGAGATCCTCGTCCCCGTGGCTTTGGATGAGCACGAAGTCCTCGCCGAAATCCTTTCCG
>PUOI01000067.1 GCA_003552765.1 Candidatus Hydrogenedentota bacterium
CTCCTGACACTCCGTGGAGGCGGGGCCCATACCGCATGTCTGACTCCGTCTCACAGGAAGGCATAATACGGGCTGCAAGCCTCTTCCGCATTGAGCCGGGGGGTAAGCGCATGGCGCGCGATGCTCCCGGCTCATTGCGTGATGCCGCCATCCAGCTCGCCTTCTGTGGCCTCCGAAGGCGAGCTGCGCAGATCCTTCAGGCTCTTAATCCAGCGGCCCCATGTGAACACAACCTGGGTCATGACCCACCGGGAAAACTGACTGACAAGCAGCGCGGCCCAGGCGAGGTTGGGCGTCAACATATCCAGCCGGTGCCAAATCTCGACCCAGCCCAGCATGATCACGATCTGGGCGATGAACGCGATGTACATGGGGATTCTTGTTTCCCCGGCGCCCTGCAGTCCCCCGGTCAAGGTCAATGTGCTGACTAGGAACACGCCGGCGAACGCCGCGAAACGCAGCAGTTCCACCCCATAGCTGTAGACCGGTTCGTCCACTGCGTCAAAAAGCGCCAGCAACGGGCCGGGCACGAACCAGAACACAAGCCCCAAGGCGGCGGCCCACGCCACGCCCAGACCGGCGGCCACGTAGACCGCGCGCTTGCCTCGCAAGGCGTTCCCTGCGCCAAGGTTCTGGCCCATCAGCGTTGCCGCCGCGATACGCAGGCCAAAGCCTGCCCACGTTACAAGGCTGAAGATCTGCGTATAGCAAATGGTGAAGGCGGCCTGCGCCGCGGCGCTGTGCGGCAGAACCCCCAGTTTCCGAAAGAGCAGGACGCCGCCAAAGTTGAGCAGAACCGCCTGGATGCCCGTGGGCATCCCGATGCGGGCAGTGTTCTTCAAGAGGTGGAAATCGGGTTTCAACGTATAACGGGGAGGCGGCTGTACGATCATCTTCCGCCGGTAGATCAGGAACAACCCTATGCCCACGCTGAAGGAGGGCGCGGTGCTTGTGGCGAGCGCGGCTCCAGCCGTGCCCATCTCTGGAAAAGGCCCCAGCCCCGTGATAAGCGTTATGCTCAGCACGATGTTGACGCTGGTGGTAAGTGCGCCCAGAATAAGCGGCGTCTTAGGGTCGCCCGAGGCCTGGAACGCCATCGCAAGCATGAGCGATAGAAACAACGGCGCGGCGCACGTGAACATGATGCGCAAGTACGGCAACGCATGGGCGTGCACCTCCGGCGTGACATTCACCAGCGCGAGAGCGTGAGGCGCAACGAAGAACCCAATCGGTGCGATTACCAATACGTACAGGTATACCGTGGCGAGAAACGTCTGGTAGACGACCCAGCTCAGGTTGGCGCGGTCCTGCATGCCACTGTAACGCGACACAAGCACCACCATGCCCTGAAACAACGACGCGAGAAACAGAACAACCACGAGAAACAACAGCCACGCCGCGCCCACGGCGGCGTTTCCGTGGTGGCCCACGAAATTCCCCACCAAGATGTGGTCCACGATGCTATGTAGGCCGTCCACCAGACGCAGAAGTACGGCCGGCCACGCCAACTTCCAGACCGACCGCACGACACTGCCTGAAACCAGGTCTCTGTCAAAGGCCTTCATAGACTATCCGCGCTGGAGCAGGTCCTCTTAGTTGGCCCCGCCCCAGGCGCTCCTTGAAAAAAGGCGGCGGCAAGCGTCCCGCCCTGGGGGAGGGCTTGCCGCCGGGTTGTGCATTGGTTCGTCAGCTCCTAAAACGCGGGCCGCGTGCCATCATCAGAAGCGGACGGAGGTGTCAATATAGATGAGGTCCGCGTTATCCCGCGCCGTGCCGCCGCTGAATTCAAGACCTTGCCGGTGCGTGAAGTTGCCGTCGCGCAGGCCTTGGCCCGTGAACAAGCGCTCCCACCCGAAGTTGATGTTCCAATCCGGCGAGTATTGGTAGCGCAGGATGAAATGAGACACCAAGCCTATGTCGCTGGCCGAGGACTCCGTGACAAACGGCAACCCCGGCGCCAGCGGGATCCGGTAACGTCCTACCCGGGTAGACACCGGGCGATCAAAGGTTTCGTTCACCCCATAATACGCCAAACTCCAGTCCAGCGTCACCTGGTCGTGGGGATGCGCCACGGCATTGGCCCGGATCTGATGGAAATTGGTCATGTCCTTCGTCAGATCCATCAAGAACGAGTACGAGAAGAAAGACTGGATCCGGTTGAACGAGATACTCGCCTCGGGCCGGCGCAGCGGGTTCAACCATTCGCCAAAGCTGATATCCCGGTTGTCTTGACCGCTGAAATAGGCGCCCCCGATTCCAAACCGAGGCCTCCACGCCATATTCTCCAACGTATAGCCGACTTCGGCATCCGCGGCCCAATTGCCATCAAAACGGGCGCGATTGTCCCCATACCGGCCAAGCCGGAAATACTGCCCCAACCCACCGGCGTATCCCCACTGCGTGGCCGCCTCCAGGTCGTAATCCACCGGCCCAGTGGCGCCGTGAACGCGCGCGCCGGCGGTGTGCAAGAAGGTGGTGTCGTATTGGTTCACGCCCCGCCAGTCTTCAATCCAAGCGGCGGGAGGCGCGAACCCCGTGTCGTCGGCGCGTTCGCTGTCGCGCACACCGATCCAGTATACCTCCAAGGCGGCTGGATCCCATCCGGTATACGAACCCTCCACCGTATACAGCTCCTGGTCTCCATCGAGCGAGACCAGGCCGCTGTCGCGATACTTGACCGCCCACGCGTCCAGCCCCCAATCGTCTTGCTCATACGTCAGCCGCGCCCCGTCAAAGGTCCGGCCAATGATGCCGCGGCGGTGGCTGATAAGCCAGCCCTTGCCCAGCTCCAACTCCTGACGGCCAAGGCGCAGCCGCAATCCGTCAAGGCCCAGGTTGTCCGCTTGAACATACGCCTGCCACAGATCGGGTCTCGCGGGATTGCCGGCAAACTCATCGTCCATTCGCCAGGCGCCGCCGGATCCGTCTTCCCAGCGGTGGTACGTCTTGAATTCGACAAGACTCTCGATGTCACGGGAAAAGCCGGCTCGCACATGCAAGCGCGTGTCCTGTTCCACGTACTCCGAGTTGGACGCGCTGGAGTCCCACGCGAACCGGCTTCGCGTCCCCCATGGGCCGATCGCCCGGCGCCGCAACAGCTCATCGGGAATACGCAACCCGCCGGGCGTGCTCGTTGTCTCCCAGTTGTTCGAAAAAATGCGTCCCCGCACGCGCAGGCTTCCCCCGACTTCCACGCTTTGCAGTTCAGCCGCCGCCTCGCCCGCGGCGAACAACACCCCGCACAGGATCAGGGCCACAACCCACATCATGCGCTTAAACCATCCCATCAAATGACGTTCATCAATCCACATAGTCCCCCCTATAAGGTTTGTGAGTCTGGAAATTCCGGCATACTACTGACTTGCGGTATGAATCAAGGTGGGCAAAACCAACGCGCGCTGGAACCCCGATCGTCCCCGCGGTAAGGCCCGGAGTGCGCCCGAAGTCGAAAGGAAACGGTGTGACTGCGAAGTACCCCGCGGTGACGGGGGGGCAATCTTTTCGGGCGGGCCTATTGTACGTGTAAACGGGAGCCACAAGCAAGGCGCGGTTCGCACAACTTAATCACATATCAAAACGGCGCATTAAACTTCCGCCGAATGTATTCTCTATTATCGCCCCATCAAGCCCACAGCTTGAGCTTGATTGCGCCACGTCCCCCGCCCTACACTTACCCCCTGCCAAGCCATCGCATGGTGAAGGGAAGGAGAAAGCAATGAGCGATACGCCACGCGCGGGATGGGGACAGCGGGCCCTCGACCGCATCGAACGATGGGGCAACCGGCTCCCAGAACCGGCCACCCTGTTTCTGATCTTGATCGCGCTGGTGCTGGGGATCTCGTGGCTGGCCAGCGTAGCCAACGTGTGGGCCGAGCACCCCGGGACCGGCGAACGCATCGAAGCCGTGAATCTCCTGGAGCGGGACGGGATTCAGCGGATTTTCACCGAAATGGTGGACAACTTCGCCCAGTTTCCACCCCTCGGCCTGGTGCTTGTGGCCATGCTTGGACTGGGCGTGGCCGAACGCTCGGGCCTCATTGAGGCGCTCTTGCGCGGCATCATCGCCTGGACGCCGAAGAAGTGGGCCACGGGCGCGGTCGTGCTGGCGGGGCTGCTGTCAAGCATCGCGGCCGACGCGGGCTACGTGGTGTTGATTCCACTTGGCGCGGTGTTGTTTCACGGCATGGGCCGCCACCCCTTGGCGGGTTTGGCGGCGGCCTTCGCGGGCGTATCGGCGGGGTTCAGCGCGAACCTCGTCTTGACCTCGCTGGATCCCCTGCTGGTTGGCTTCACGGGACCGGCGGCGGCCCTCATAGATGAAACCTACGAGGTGGATCCAGCAGCGAACTGGTTCCTGATGGCGGCGCTCGTCCCCGTCTTCACGCTCACCGGCGTCTTCGTCACCGAACGCATCATCACCCCCCGCTTGGGAGCGTACAGCGGCGAAACCGACGCCGGCGCCACGGACACCAGGCTAACTTCCGAAGAGAAACGTGGGCTGCGAGGCGCGGCCATTGCGGTGGCGGTGTGTCTGGCGGCGCTGCTCTGGATGACCCTCCCAGCCAACGCCATCTTCCGCGATGAAGCGGGCCAGCTCGCCCCGTTGCTGGACAGCCTTGTCCCCCTCATGCTGATCCTCTTCTTCATCCCCGGCTTGGTGTACGGCCGTCTGACGGGCAGCATCACCAGCGAGAAACAGGCCGTCGCCATGACGAGCGAGACCATGAGCGGCATGGGTGGATATATCGTTCTCGCCTTTGTCGCGGCGCAATTCGTGGCCTACTTCGAGTGGTCCCAACTCGGCTCCATCCTCGCCATTCAGGGCGCCGCCTTCCTGGATGGACTTGGCGTGCGGGGCATCCCCTTGTTGCTCGGGTTCATCCTCGTTTCGGCCTTCATCAACCTGTTCGTGGGCAGCGCGTCGGCCAAGTGGGCCATCATGGCCCCCGTCTTCGTGCCCATGTTCATGCTGATGGGCTACTCCCCCGAACTCACCCAGGCCGCCTACCGCGTCGGCGATTCCTTCACCAACATCATCACGCCCATCCTCCCGTACTTCCCCTTGATCATCGTGAGCGCGCGCCGCTACGCCCCCAACGCGGGGATCGGCACGGTGATCTCCATGATGACTCCCTACTCCGTGGGCTTTGGCTTGGCCGGCGCGACCGTGCTCCTCGTGTGGGTGCTCTTCGGTCTCCCGCTTGGCCCCGGCGCGCCCTTGCACTACCCCTGACCGGCGCCAAGCGCGGCCACGCCCCGGGAACAAGGAGATAACCGTCAGCTTGGAGCCCATATGCGCGCCGCGCCATGAAAGCAGAAGGCCCCCGGAGGCATGTTGCCCTTCGGAGGCCTTCTCTTTTGGCGGGTTTGTTATCGCGTGAGCGCGTTACTTCTTCGCCGCGCTCTTCTTCTTACTGGAACTCTTGCTCTTGCTTGCTGATTTGCTCTTGGCCGCTGACTTGCTCTTGGCCGCGGATTTGCTTGCCGCCTGGTTCTTGGCTTGACCGCCCTTCTTGCGCGGATTGTCGAGCGCCGCATGAGCCGCCGCCAAACGGGCGATGGGCACGCGGAACGGGCTACAGCTCACGTAATCCAGGCCGACGTTGTGACAAAAGATGACGGAGTCGGGATCGCCGCCGTGCTCGCCGCAGATGCCAAGCTTGAGTTCAGGCTTGGCGGCGCGGCCTTTTTCGACGGCCGTACGCACCAACTGTCCAATCCCTTCCTGGTCCAGACTCTGGAACGGATCGTCCGGAAGGATCTTCTGCTCAACGTAGTAGGGCAGGAACCCGCCGATGTCGTCGCGGGAGAAGCCAAAGCCCATCTGTGTCAGGTCGTTGGTGCCGAAGCTGAAGAACTCGGCGCGCTCGGCGATCTTGTCCGCCACGAGACAGGCCCGAGGCACCTCGATCATCGTGCCGACCATGTAATTCAACTTGGCGTTGTATTGCTTGCCCACGTCATCGGCCACCCGGCGAACCAGTTCTTCTTGGTTGTTGAACTCGTTCTCGTGGCCCACCAGCGGGATCATGATCTCGGGGAAGACCCGCACGCGATCCTTGGTCAATTCCGCCGTCGCTTCCAGAATCGCCCGCACCTGCATCTCGGTGATCTCGGGGTAGGCGATGCCAAGGCGGCAGCCGCGATGCCCCAGCATGGGGTTCAATTCGTGAAGCTGCGTCATGCGTGTCTTGATCTTCTCGACGGGCACGTTGATCTGCTGGGACAAACCCTCGACCTGTTTGTCATCCAGTGTGAGGAACTCGTGCAGAGGCGGATCAAGCAGGCGGATCGTGACGGGCTTGTTCTTCATCGCCCGCAGGATCTCCTTGAAGTCCTCCTTCTGATACGGAAGCAGCTTCATGAGCGCTTTCCGCCGGGTCGCTTCGTCGTCCGCCAGGATCATCTCCCGCACATGCACAATCCGTTTGGGATCAAAGAACATGTGCTCGGTCCGCGCCAGGCCGATGCCTTCCGCGTTGAAGGAAAGCGCTTGCTCGGCGTCCTCGGCCGTCTCCGCATTGGTCCGGACATTAAGCTGGCGAACCTCGTCCACCCACTTCATCAGCTTCTTGTAATAGCGGTTGCGGGCGGGATCCGCCGGAAGCACACCCACCTTGTCCGCGTAAATCCGGCCGCGGGTGCCGTTGATGGATAGCCAGTCCCCTTCTTTAATCACATGGCCGTCGACGCGAAGTTCTTTTTTCCGGGCGTCGATATCAAGCGCCGCGGCGCCCACGACGCAGCATTTGCCCCACCCGCGCGCCACCAGCGCGGCGTGGCTGGTCATGCCGCCTTTGGCCGTGACGATGGCCTCCGCCACATGCATGCCGTGCACGTCTTCTGGCGATGTCTCGTTACGCACAAGCACAACCGACTTGCCTTCCTTCGCCCATTCCGCGGCGTCGTCGGCGGTGAACACGGCTTGCCCCACGCCGCCGCCGGGACCGGCAGGCAAGCCGTAGGCCAACTCGTGGGCTTTCTCTTCCGCGTTGGGATCCAACATGGGATGAAGAAGCTCGTCGAGTTGAGCGGGTTTCACCCGCTTAATCGCCGTGGCTTGATCGATGAGTTTCTTTTCACACATCTCCACGGCTATACGAATCGCGGCCACGCCGGTGCGTTTACCCGCGCGGGTTTGCAGCATCCACAACTTGCCTTCTTCGATGGTGAACTCAACGTCCTGCATATCTTGATAATGCTGTTCGAGCTTGTTCCGGACTTCTTCAAGCTCTTTGTAAACATCCGGCAAGGATTGATGCAGGGTCGGAAGATGTTTGTTGTTGTCGGACTGACTGGGCTTGTTCAACGGATACGGCGTACGAATGCCGGCGACCACGTCTTCACCTTGGGCATTAACCAGCCATTCGCCATAGAACTGGTCCTCGCCGGTGGCTGGATTGCGCGTGAACGCCACGCCCGTCGACGAGTTTTCCCCCATGTTTCCGAAGACCATGGCTTGCACGTTGACCGCCGTGCCCCATTCTTCGGGGATGCCTTCGATGCGGCGATAGTGCACGGCGCGTTTGCCGAACCAAGATTGAAACACGGCGCGGATGGCGCCCCAGAGCTGCTCCATGGGATCTTCGGGGAACGACTGACCCAGGGTGCTCTGGATGATGTCTTTGTACTCTTCGCAGAGCTTCTTGAGATCTTCCGCGTCAAGATCCACATCCTCGGTCACGCCCTTGCGCTGCTTCATCGTCTCCATGGCGTGTTCGAGCTTCTCGCGCACAGTCTCGCCTTCTTCCGGCTCAAACCCTTGCGCCTTCTCCATGACGACGTCGGCGTACATGGTGATCAAACGGCGATAGGCATCGTAGGCAAAGCGCTCGTCGCCCGTCTTCTCGATAAGGCCCGGCAGGGTATCGGGCGACAAGCCCACGTTGAGCACAGTCTCCATCATGCCCGGCATCGACATGCGCGCGCCGGAGCGAACAGAAACCAACAGCGGGTTCTTGGGATCGCCGAACTTCTTCTTCATCGTGCGCTCAACCTTGCGAAGCGCCTTTTCGACCTCCTCGGTCACCGAGTCGGGAACTTTCCCCCCACTCTCGTAATACTCCGTGCATACTTCAGTGGTGATCGTAAAACCCGCTGGCACCGGAATACCGATGTTCGCCATTTCGGCGAGGTTGGCGCCCTTGCCGCCCAACAACTCGCGCATGTCTCCCCGGCCTTCGGCTTTCCCTCCGCCAAAGAAATAGACCTTCTTTTTCGCCATGTTTGATATCTCCTTGTGATGTTTCCCCACCCGTGGTAACTTGCTGTGAATTAAGCGCGGGCACCCCCATCGCTGCTGCTTAACAAACGTAGGTTAGGCTACCCCTGCCTTGTTCCGAAGTGAGATGGATCCGAGCAAATCATGCGCCACGATCACGCATCGATTGGGGACTATACAAAAGACGCAAGCGTTGTTCAAATCATGTTATCACAACGCGCCGCAGAGCACCATGAAGAACGCGTCCGGCGAGGCGCCGTTCGAGTGACATCCCCCGAAAACCGAAGGCTTCGGATTCGCCCACGAAAAGATGTTCCCCCCTCATGAGACCGAACGCGCCCCACCCAAATCGCCCTCATGCTTCAAGGCCACGCGCGCAATTTCCCGCCGCCTTACTCGTTCTCTTGTATGCTCCCTATCGCCGCCTCGATGTCTCCCCAATCCAACGCCTGCGGCAACACATCATTCGCCGCGGCGAGCGCGGCCCCAACGCCCGCGGCCTGCCCAAGCTGGGCCGAGTAGCCTGTGATCCGGTAGCTTCCATGAGCATAAAAATCGCCACTAATGCAACGGCCCGCCATCAGCAAACCGTCCACGTCCTCCGCGATGAGCGCGCGGAACGGAATGTCGTACGCATCGACAGACACCCGGTAACGGGGCCGGCCTTCGCGGTCATCGGGAGGCCATAAGTTGTGCACGTTGACCCCATGACGCGCCTCACAAACGGCGTCCTCGTGCCGCGTCCCGTTCTCGAGATCTTGCTTCGTCACGGTATAGCGCCCGCGGATACGCCGGCCCTCACGTATTCCAATGTGTTCGGCGGTGGCGGCGAGGCGCAGATTGTCCCATGGATGACCCAGGGTTCGCAACGCCTCCACAATGTCCCAGACCTCGCGCCGGCCTTGCATGGTTCCATCGGTAAGTTCGTCGGCATTCGTAACCGAGCCCCCATACTCATGGTTGGCCATCAGCATAAACATGTCATCCCGCAGATAAAATAAGCGGGGGCCCCGGTACGAAGGCGATACGCCACCTTCTTCAATCGCGTCCAGCAGATTCTGAACCGGACGCTCGCCGATTTCCTCACCCAGTTCCCGCACGTACGGTTTCACTTCCTCGGCGTCAATTCCGGTGACGACCGCCAACATGCTCCAGGGCTGCGTTCTGCCATCTTCTGGGTCGCCCATCTCATAACGGCATCCGGCAAAAGCGGCGACATCGCCATCCCCCGTGCAATCAATAATCATCTTCGCGGGCCAAGCTTCCCGGCCGGACTTCGATTCCGTGACCACCATGCGGACGCGCTCGTCCTCGTCCTTCACGGCGGCGGTAATGCGCGAATGCAATCGAACCGCGATGCCTTCCTCCCGGCACATATCCTCCAAAGCGACCTTCATAGCTTCTGGATGATAGGCGAGATTGCGAGCGTATTGATGCGCCCACCCCATCCCCTCGAGCCGCGCCCGCAATTCTTGAATGGGCTTGTTGTCCACGGGATATATCCAGCTTAACAGTCCCGAGGTCCAGATGCCCCCGAGGCACCCGTTGTTCTCGATAACACGGACATTCGCCCCGGCCCGCGCCGCCGCGACCGCCGCGCATATCCCCGCCGGTCCGGAGCCGCACACCAGCACATCCACCATTTCCCCAACTGGGATGTCCCGTTCAGGCTCCCCGTACGTATCTCCGGCGCGAAGCCCGGCAACGCCTTGGGCGCCGGCCTGGGTAGGACGTCCTCCCGCGGCCAGGGCCGCGGGGATACTCGAAGCCCCCAGTAAAAACGTTCTACGATGCATGACGACTCCTTTTTCCGTGGCCGTCCCGCTTCCGTGTAAGCACGCGGACAGGGCGAGCCGGCTCCTTACGTCACTTCCCCGTAACGGGGGCCAAGCTCCTCGGCAAGCCGCTCGCCGTATTCGATGATCTCGGCGCGCTCCGTTTCGGAAAGCGGTTCATACGCCAGCGCCATCTCCACATTGTCGATGGCCTGCTCCACGTTGTACGGGCCAACCACGGC
>PUOI01000388.1 GCA_003552765.1 Candidatus Hydrogenedentota bacterium
CGTTGGGAGTCTTCGTGAATGCGGAGGTGTCCCGCCGGCTGGCCGAGGTGCTTGGCATCTCGTTGCGCGAGTATTGGAGCCTGGCGCTGGAAGACATAAGCCGCCGCCATCACAACTGCATCGCGGTGGAAAAGGCGGAGCGGTTCACGGCGGCCGAGTTCCGGGAACTGCTGGATGTGGCCGAGCGCCAAGACATCCGCGTGGTCCCGTTTTTCGATGTGCCCCTGGATGACGACGAGGCGCGCTTAGAAGGCATCATCGAGTCACTGGTGAAGCCGCACGCCGAAGCATCTTCCATTTTTGCATGGAGTTTGATTAACGCTCCGGATGAAGCGGCCCTGGGACCAGTGCTGGAACGCAAACACGCCGTGGAGTCGGCGGATCCCCAACATCCGGTGACGCTGCTCACTCGCTCCGCCTCGGGCTATTCCCTGTACGCGCCCTTCTTCGCCGCCCGCGGCATAAAGTACTTCCCATCCCATGATCCGTGGGTGGCGAAAGACCTGACCCAGGCTCACCTCCATGTGGGCAGCGGGCAACAGTTCTGGATGGTGGGGCCGGCGTTCGTCTACGCCACGGGAACGCCGGATTGGCCCAACTGCCCAGAAATGCGCCTGATGATGAACTTGGCGTTCGCGAAGGGGGCACGGGGCTGGTTTAGTTATGCGTATCACAATGACCCCGCATGGATTACCGGCAGTTGCCAACGGACCTTGACCGGGCCGTTCCTGACGTTCAGCGACTTGTGGCTGGAGATCGACAAGCGCATGGCCCGGTTGAACGCCATCACGCCCCTCCTGCTCAACGCAGAGCCCGCTTCCTTGCCCGCCGAGTGGTCCGTAGTGAGCACACATACCGGCGACCACACCACCCTTCCCGAGGGAGTCGCGCCCACGAGTTCCTACCGTTTGAAGGGCGCGGATTTCGACTTGTATTTTGTCGTAAACAACGATGTGCGGGGAATGACAGAGGTGCATTTGAAGATCCCGCCGGAGACCGTGGACGGGCTGGATGTCTACGATATCTCCGACTACATCCACACCTGGAACTGGACGCCCCCAAAACTCGAACGCTATGTGGAGATGTTTCCCGGTCAAGCGCGGCTCATTCTTGTGACAAACCCGGGAACCAGCGCCCATTACCGCGACGTGATCTCACAACGTCTGATCGACGATGACTTCCAAAAATCCAGCCTCAACCTGACCCTTATCCAAGCTCACGGCGTGGATGCGTCGGCTGTTGAGGAGAAACTCAACACCACTGGCCACGGCGATCTGCTCCATGACCTAGTCACCATGCACACCATCCGCGCCATGACGCTGAACCTGCTGTACCAGACCCCAGCGATCTGGAAGTCCCGGAGCAAGATAATCGAAACCGCCGCGGCGCTTTGCGCGTGTGATGGAGCGTTGTGCCGCCTCTTGAACAAGGGCCGGGCGGATCACGCGCGGGAGTTGGGCTTGAACGTCTTGCCCATTGCAAGGGAATCCACGCAATTGAGGCTTGAGCTTCGCGCCGGCAAAGGGGAGAAGATCCTGCCGCATTGCGAGAATCTCGCGGCGCGGGCGCTTAAACTCCTTGAACAGATCCGGGCGCAGTTCTGACGCGGAGTGCGCCGCTGGAGTGGCTGGGAACTCAAAGGAGTGCTTTCGCGTTCTCCAGCGCTTCTTGCACCCGCGCGCGGGCGGTTCCGCCGGGATGATCGCGGCGATCCACCATGACGGCGGGGTCCAGCAAGCGGAGCGCCTCTTCCCCGAACAGGCTGGAGAACGCCCGGAGATCATCCAGGGACAGCTCCCCCAACCGAATGCTCTGCTTGGCGCAATGCAACACAATGCGGCCTATCACCGCGTGGGCTTCGCGGAACGGCATCCCCTGCCCCACCAGGTAATCGGCCAACTCGGTGGCCTCCAAGAATCCCTCGCGCACGGCCGAGGCCATTCGCTCTTCATGGACAGTGATGGTGGGAATGAGGCCGGTCATGGCCGCCAGACAAAGCTGGACCGTGTCGCAGGCGTCGAAGACCGGCTCCTTGTCTTCCTGCATGTCGCGGTTGTACGCCAGGGGCAGCCCTTTCAGCGTCGTGAGCAGGGCGGTCATGCTTCCATAGACCCGGCCCGTCTTGCCGCGCACCAGTTCGGCCACGTCGGGGTTCTTCTTCTGGGGCATGATGCTTGAGCCCGTCGTGAAGGCATCCCCTATCTCAATGTAGCCGTACATTGGTGTCGACCAAAGGATGAGTTCTTCCGACAGCCGGGACAAATGCATCATCACCAGCGAACAGGCCCCGCAGAACTCGACGAGAAAATCCCGGTCCGATACGGCGTCCATGCTATTCGCGCAGAGCCCCTCGAAGCCCAGTTCCTCCGCCACGGACTCGGGATCAATCGGATAGCTTGTCCCGGCGAGGGCCGCCGCGCCCAGAGGCGACCGGTTGGTGCGGCGGCGGACATCCCGCATGCGTTCGCGATCCCGCCGGAACATCTCGAAATACGCCAGCATATGGTGGGCCAGCCGGACGGGCTGGGCATGCTGGAGATGCGTGCAGCCGGGAAGAATGACATCAATGTGGGCTTCGGCAAAGTTGACCAGCGCCGCCTGAAGGCCGCGCAACGCGCCGTCAATGGCGTCGAGCTGATCGCGCAGCCAGAGGCGGGTGTCCAGCGCAATCTGATCGTTGCGGCTCCGGCCCGTGTGGAGGCGTTTGCCCGCGTCGCCTATTCGTTCGACCAACGCCGCCTCGATGTTGGTGTGAACATCTTCCAAGGCGGGATCCCACGAGAAACGCCCCGCCTCGATGTCCTTGGCAATGGCTTCCAAGCCGTTGACGATGGCCGTCACGTCCTCCGCGGACAATACCCCCTGACGTCCCAGCATGCGGGCATGAGCGATGCTGCCCCGAATGTCCCACGGGGCCAGCCGGCAGTCGCTGGACACGGATTCGCCCAGTTCCTCCACCAGCTTGTCCACGCCGCTTTCAAAACGTCCGCCCCAGAGTTTGCTCATTGATGCCGTCCACCCCCATGGATGTCCCTCGCGCGAGGGATGTCAACCGCCGTGAAAGAAGCCCGCCTTGTTCCGCACGCGCAGCCGGAGCGCATTGAGCCGGATGAAGCCGGTGGCGTCGGCTTGACGGTATGCGCCTTCATCTTCCTCGAAGGTGGAGATCCGCTCGTCGTAGAGGCTCTTGTCCGCCTTGCGCCCAACGATAGTGCAAGCGCCTTTGTAGAGCTTCAGACGCGCCACGCCCGTCACATTCTCCTGGGATTTCTCCACGAAGGCCATCATGGCGTCCATTTCGGGGGCATACCAGAATCCGTTGTAGATGAGCTGGGCGATCTTGGGCGCCATCTGGTCCCGTTGGAGCATGACCTCGCGGTCCATCGTCAAGGATTCCACGGCGCGATGCGCGGCGTAGAGCAATGTGCCCCCCGGCGTCTCGTACACGCCACGGGACTTCATGCCCACGAAGCGATTCTCGACGAGGTCAACGCGGCCCACGCCGTGCTGACCGGCAAGCTTGTTCAGCCGAGTCAGCAGGGTAGCCGGACTCAACCGTTCGCCATCCACTGTCACGGGCTCACCTTGCTCGAAGCCTATCTCCACATACGCCGGGGCGTCCGGCGCGTCCTCGGGATTGGCGGTCAACTGGAACATCTCCTTTGGGGGTTCGGCCCAGGGATCCTCCAAAATGCCTCCCTCAAACGACAAATGCAGAAGGTTGCGGTCCATGCTGTAGGGTTTCTCACCCGTGGAGGCAATCGCGATGCCGTGACGCTTCGCATAGTCCAGCATCTTGTTCCGGCTGTCCAACTCCCACTCGGGCTCGCGCCACGGGGCTATGACGGTCACGCCGGGCTCCAACGCCAGGCATGTCAGCTCGAAGCGGACCTGGTCGTTGCCCTTGCCCGTCGCTCCATGAGAAACGGCGTCCGCCCCTTCCTTGCGCAGCGTGTTAATCAACCCCTTGGCGATGAGCGGACGCGCCACGCTCGTGCCCAGCAGGTAGCTGCCCTCGTAGATGGCCTGCGCCTTCATGGCGGGGAACACGAAATCCCGCACGAACTCTTCGCGGAGATCGTCCACATACACCGCGCTCGCCCCGGTCGCCTTGGCCTTTTCGCGGGCGGGCTCAAGCTCTTCTCCCTGTCCGATGTCCGCGATGTAGGCCACGACCTCGGCGTCATAGGTCTCTTGCAGCCATTTCAAGATAACCGACGTATCCAACCCGCCCGAATAGGCGAGCACAATCTTCTTCACATTTGGGGCCATGGTGGGTTCCTTCATATCTCAAATGGTGATGCGTCATCACCGGACAACCAACGTTTGGTCCCAGTCCCGTCCGGACGGGGTCCTGGGGGGAGACACGCTACAGCAGGGACCGGGCTTCGCCCATCGCGGAACGTGCGCGGTTCAACGGCGGACGGTAGTCCCGTTCAGGCCGATTCCCCGCCCTGTCCCCGCTGGTGATGGCTCAATTTAGGGCAGAGACCGTCTTCCCGCCGCTCCATCAGCGTCGCCATGACGGCTTTCTGGGTGTGGAGTCGATTCTCGGACTGGTCGAACACGATGGACTGAGGCCCGTCCATGACTTCGCTCGTGACTTCCTGTTCGCGCTTGGCCGGCAGGCAATGCATGAAAACGGCGTCCTTCTTCGCCATGGCCATCACGTCCTTGGTGATTTGATAGGGACGGAACACGGCGGCCCGCTCGGCCTGCTCTTCCTCCTGCCCCATGCTTGCCCACACGTCCGTGTAGACCGCGTCGGCGCCGTCCACCGCTTCCTCAAGGTCGTTCGTCACAAACACCTCGCCCTCCGCTTCCCGGCGGGCGAATTCGTAAATGTCCTCGTCCACCTCGAATCCCGGCGGACAGGCTAGCGCAAAATCGATGGGAATACGGGCCGCAAAGTTCATCCAAGAAGCGCACACATTGTTCCCGTCCCCCACGAAGGCCACTTTCAGACCGTTGAAATCGCCCTTGTGCTCCCGCAGCGCCTGGGCGTCGGCGAGGACTTGGCACGGATGAAGCTTGTCGGTCAGCGCGTTGATCACGGGGATGCTGGCGTTGCTGGCCAGCTGGACCACGGCGTCGTGACTAAAGGTCCGGGCCACGATGCCATCCACCCAGCGATCAAGGTTACGGGCGACATCGGGCACGGATTCCCGTTCGCCCAACTTGATTTGGCCGTAGTCCAGCACAATCCCCAGGCCCCCAAGCTCAAAGATTCCCACTTCAAAGCTCACGCGGGTCCGCAAACTCGGCTTTTCGAAGATCATGGCCAGGGACTGGCCTTCCAGCGGCTGATAGACGCGGCTCTCGCGGTGCATCTTCTTCAAGCCGTCTGCCAGCTCCAGCAACTCGTATATGTCGTCCTCGTCCAGATCCGCAAGATTGATAAAATCGTAGAACATTATTGTGCTCCCAATGCTTCGTCCACGGCGGCCGTCACTTGGTCCACCTCGCCCTCGGTCACGATAAGAGGCGGCAAGAAGCGCAAGACGTAGGCGCCGGCCGGCCCGCAGAGTACCCCTTTTTCCCGCAGTTTGTCCACCACCGGCGCCACGGGCGTGTCTAACTCCACGCCGATCATGAGACCGCGGCCGCGCACTTCCACCACGCAACCGTGACGCGACGCCACGTCGCGAAGCCCCCGGACGAACCGTTCCCCCGTCCCGGCGGCTTTGTCGAGAAATCCTGGCCGCAACAGTTCGCGCACCGTGGCCACCGCGGCCGCCGCGCACACGGGATTCCCTCCAAAGGTGCTGGCGTGCGAACCTGGGGCGAACCCGTGGGTCACGCGTTCGGCGCATCCCATTGCCCCAATCGGGACCCCGTTGCCCAGGGCCTTGGCCAACGTAATGATGTCGGGCTGAATCCCCTCGTGCTCGTAACCGCAAAAACGCCCCGTCCGGCCCATGCCGGTCTGGACTTCGTCGAGAATGAGCAGCAATCCGCGTTCGTCGCACAGTTCGCGCACCCCGGCGAAATACCCCGGCGAGGGCGTGCGGACGCCTCCCTCGCCCTGGATGGGTTCGAGCAGGATGGCCCCCGTATCGTTCTTGATAGCGTCCCGCAGGCGGTCCAAGTCGTCAAACGGCACATAGGTGAAACCTGGCAACAAGGGCTCGAACCCTTGCTGGAAGCGCTCCTGCCCTGTGGCGGTAAGCGTGGCCATCGTCCGGCCGTGGAAGGAATTGCGCGCGGAGATGATGCCGGGCTTCGGCGTCCCTTCCTCCGCCCAATACCGCCGCGCCAGTTTGATGGCCGCTTCGTTCGCGGTCGCGCCACAGTTGGCGAAGAACCACCGGTCCGCCGCGGTGTTTTCCGAGAGCAGGCGCGCCAACTCGACTTGAGGCCCAGTATAGTAGAGGTTCGAGACGTGACACAGGGTGCGGGCCTGCTCACTAATGGCGTCCGTCACCGCCGGATGGCAATGGCCCAGATTGGCGACCGAGATGCCCGCGAAGAAATCCAGGTACTCCCGCCCCTCGGCATCCCATACCTTGGCGCCTTCCCCGCGAACCAGAGCTAGCTTGCGGGCTCCGTAGGTGTTGAGTAGATACTGCTCATTGAGCGCTTTGATGGCTTCGGTGTTCACCGGAGAACTCCCTTTGGCAGCCAGCCTATCCGTCATTTGACGCCGCACGATGCCGGCGCGGCGACCCTCCCCCGCCTCTCAATACTGGGCGATTCCCCCCACATGGCTTTGTTTGTGCACAAGAAATGTGTATACTACCGCCGCAGTTCAAGGGCTCCGAAAAGACGCGCCCCGCCGTGGGAATACGCCACGGACAGGGCCGCATGGGACATGCGCGCGGCCAAGCCGCCGCTGTCTAGCAGTGCGCTCACGCCGCCTGCGTGGAATCCGAGCCGCCGCTGGCCGGTTTGCTGGAGGAGGCGCCGTCCGAGGACGCGCCCTCGCCCTTGGAGGCGCTGCTGTTCGATTCGCTCTTGGTTTCGCTGCTCTTGGTGTCCGAGGATTTCCCGTGCCCATTGCCGCGCTTGTAGTCTGTCTCGTAGAATCCCGTTCCCCGGAACAGGATGCCCGCGCCCGAACCCATCAAACGGCGTGTGCCGGCGCCGCAATCCCCGCAGCGGATTTCCGGCTCGGCGCTAATGCTGTGGTAGACTTCTTGCACCGCTTGGCATTTCGTGCACTGGTACGAATAGGTCGGCATCGATTATGAGTCCTTATATTGCTGAGGAAACCACGGGACGGCCAGGGGTGGAAAATCACATGGTATACACAACACGGTTGGGCAGTATTCCCGCCTAGGATGCAAGATTCTAGCATGGTTTACTCCAGAACGCAAACCTTTCAAGTGGAAAACTAACAGATTTCGCGCGAATACGCACCGGGCCAGCGATCATAAACGCGCTCACGCAGACCGCCGCCCCCACTACGCGCGGGAACCCGGCCCAAGGATCAGGGTATGGATATCTGGCGCCAACTCAACGAGCTTCCCCCCGAGACCCTCAACGCCATCGTGGCGGGGGCCATCTCCGTGGGCACGCTGTATTGCTTTCTGGGATACCGCACCCTCAAAATCGTCATCGCGCTCCTCGGCTTCATGCTGGCCGGAAGCGTGGCGGCCGCCTTGGCCGCGTGGCTCAGCCAAGGGCATACCGCCGCCACCGTCATCGGCGGATTGGCCGGGGGCATAGCAGGCGCCATGGCATTGTTCTTCTTATACAAAGCCGGCGTCTTCCTCCTGGGCCTGCTGATGGGCATATTCCTCGGACTCAACATTCTGGCCGGCGTGGACCAAGCCTGGAGCACTTGGGCCGTTCTAGGCGTGGGCATCGCCGGAGGGATTCTCGGACTGCTTCTGGAACGTCCCATCGTAACCCTGGCCACGGCGGCGCTTGGGGCCTGGATGGTGGTAAGCGGGCTGGCTTTCTTCATCCTCGGCCCGCCGCTTCTCCGCATTGTGGAGCCGCCGCTCGAACTAACCGAAACCGAGGGTGTGCTCATCGCGGGGTGGGCGGTTCTCGCCATGGGCGGAGCCATCATGCAGTTCGTCACCCATAAGCGCCGCTCGGCCCGGCTCGCGGGCGCCATGCGGTAAAGCGCGTTCCCATGCCGCATCCACCGCAGAAATGGAACGGCGGCTGTGAAATGAGAATACGATACGGAGGACAACGGCGCAGCCTCCACAGGGCCGATCGCGCAATAAACGCAAACACAATAAACGGCTTTTAATGATGCAAGCGCGCTAACACGTCTTGATGTTAGGCAGCCCCTCTTGCCACAATGTAGTTGGGACGTATAGGGTCATTGGCGGGCGCACGGCGGCAAGCGGTGCATGGACGCGTCCCTAATGGAGTGGTATACTTCAACGTGAGGTGATTGACGATGCTGTGCCAGAAATGTCACAAAAACTTGGCGACGGTCCGGTACGCTGAAGTGGTGGACGGGAAAGTGACAGATGTGCATCTGTGCTCGGAGTGCATGATGAAGCATCAGGAGGATGCGGCCACCGGCTTCAACCTTTCCGGCCCAGCGCCTTCTCCAAGACATGCGGCGCTGGAGGGACAAGGCGCCAGCAGCGAGCAACAGGATTCCGTTGTGCAGCATCGCACGTGCAGCGCTTGCGGAGCCCAGTTAAAATACGTGATGAAGAGCGGCGAAGTGGGGTGCCCCCAATGCTACGAGAACTTCGCCGAACAACTCGAACCGTTGTTGCGCGCGGCCCATACGGCCTTGCGGCATCGGGGCAAGGTTCCTCACCGCAGCGATGCGCGCGAGGCGTTGCGCGCCGAGCTGCAAACCAAGCGGGCCTTGTTGCGTACCGCCCTTAAGATGGAAAACTACGAGGAAGCGGCGGAACTTCGCGATGAAATCAAGAAGCTCGACGCTAGCATGAACGCTTCCGCGCGAGGCGAAGGATAATTGTTTGGTATGGTGGAGACGTTGATAGATAAGCCGGCCAAGTGGTTAGAGGGATCCGGTCCGGAAGCAGCCACCGTCGTCTTTAGCCAAGGCTCGCTGGTCCGCAACTTGGCGGATTATCCCTTTCCAGGCCGTTGCAACGACGAAGACCTGCGCACGGCGGAGGAGCGTATTCTCACCGCGCTGGAAAGCGCCGGGCTGTTGAGCCAAGGCCAATACTACTCTCTTCCGGAGGCGAGCAAGCGGGAAGCCCAGTTCTTCTTGGAACGCCAGTTGATTAACGAGGCCTTGCTTCACGGAAGGGGAGCCCGGGGCGTCTTCGTGAGCGATGAACAGAGCCTCAGCATCATGGTAAACGAGGCGAATCATCTGCGTATCACGGCCACGGCCTCGGGACTCGATTTGGATGCCATATGGACCCGCCTAAGCGCTGCCGAGAAGACCTTGGCTAATTCACTCGATTTCGCCTTCGAGGATAGACTGGGCTATTTGACGGCCGCGCTTGGCCAGGTTGGGACGGGGTTGATCCTCAATGCGGTCACGCATCTGCCCGCTCTCGCCCGCCTGGGCCGGGTTCTGGGATTGGAACAGCGCATTCGCGACCAGCGTCACGTGCTGCAAGCATTGTTTGGCAGCATCAACGAGCCTGTGGGCGACCTGTACCGCGTATCCAATCAAGCCACGCTGGGGCGGTCGGAAGAAGAGATTGTTTATCATCTCAGACACATCACGCGGGATATCCTCAAGGAAGAGCAGGAAGCCCGGAACACGATGATTGAAGAGGGCCGGCTCACCCTGGAAGACCGGGTAAACCGGGCGCTGGGCAGCGCTCGCGGCGCCCGGTTGCTTGAACTGGGCGAGGCGCTGGATATCCTTTCTTCACTTCGGCTGGGACACGCCACCGGCTACCTGGAAGGCTTTACGTGCCGGAAGCTTAACGAACTGCTCATTGAGGCCCAGCCGGCTCATCTCGAGCTTCGCCAGGGGAGTCAGGAGGGCTGTGACGAGCTGACGCTTAGCGTTGCGCGGGCCAATTTGTACCGGACCCAGCTAACCTAACGCGCCGAATCGGTCGTGGCTTTCCGTTGAGATGGCGCGGGTAAGCGCCGCCGCCAAACGCCACGAGAAATCCCGCGTCAGTTACCGCGCCAATTAGCGGCTGCAAGAAGCTGCTTCATTCGGATTTTGTGTAAACCCATCGAGAGGAATCCTATAGCATGTGGGAACGATTTACGGAACGCGCAAAGCACGTCGTTAGCGCAGCGCGCGAGGAAGCTACACGGCTGGGCAGTGAGTATGTCCGCACGGAGCACATCCTGCTGGGCCTGTGCC
>PUOI01000544.1 GCA_003552765.1 Candidatus Hydrogenedentota bacterium
CTTGCACCGCTCTGACAAGATGCGCTCGGAAGCGCACTGGCACGGGCTTCCAGCCCGTGATTCATGGCCTGGAAGGCCATGCCACCTCCTAACGAGTTGAACGTTTGGGTTTGGCGGTTTACTACCGCAGCTCAATGACATCGTCCTCTTCATCCGGGACCGGCGCTTCCGGATCCTCCGCAATGGCCCCGATCTGCTGGCGGCGGGGCTGCACGGCGGCGGGGCTGGCCCCATAGGCTTGCGCGGAGTTCAGAAACTCGGCTGCGTTGCCGGGTTGCTCAAGCAAAATGAAAAGGTCCGTTAGCGCCAGCCACGGTTCGGGCGATTCCGGATCGCCCTCGAGGGCGGCAACGATGAACTGGTTGGCCCTCTGGTAATACCCCATTTCCATCGCAATGCGGGCCATGGCCAGCAACGGATCGTCAACACCCGCGGCCCGGGCCTGCAGCGTGTCCAGGTAAGACAGGGCCACATCCCATGCCTCCAGCGTGATGGCTTGCCGCGCGAGGTAGTGCCAGGGCGACTGCTCGCCGGGGACATCCGGCGGCTCCCATTCCGCCATGAACTCTTCCGCTTGGTCCATGCGTCCCATCGCGACCCCCATCAGCGCCCACGCCTCCGCATCCTCGGGCTCACGCCGCAGGACCGCACTCATCACATAGAACGCGTCCTGGTTGTCTTGACGCACGATGTGGTAATTCGCGAGCCGGCGCAGCGTTTCCGGGCCGGGTGCCTCTTCCTCCCGGAAGGCGTACACCAACTGCCGCCGGATCTGGCGCAAGCCTTGCGCGTCTTGCATCATCTGCTGGAGGTAACCGATGTACGCCTCGGGGGCGCCAGCCGCCATGGCGCGTTGGATGACTTCCACCGCTTCCTCTTGCCGGCCCAACTCCCCGAGCAGCAAACCGTAACGCATCAGGGCTTCCCACTCCAACTCGCCAACGCGATCCGCCATGGCGTAGTAACGCCGGGCCTCGCGAAGGCCGCGGGGATCCACACCAGCGGCGGCCTGTCCCTCGTGCAGCATCGCCAATTGAAGCGCGGCCTGGTATTCATTGAGGTCCTCGCGCAACGCAGCCAGCAAGTGACGCCGCGCCTCCTCATCGTTGTCCTGCCGCAGGAAGGCCACGCCCAGACGCCGCAGGAGGCTGGCGTCGCCGGGGCTTCGCTCCAGGGCCTCGGCGAAGCGCTCGCCCGCGCCACGGTAATGGTTCATGGTCTGGTTCTGCAACGATTCCACGACGTGGGTTTCGCCCCGCTGCAGGGCCTGTTGTATCTGGTCTGCGGTGTACTGGGCCTGTTGCATGCGCACTTCGCCGAGATACTCGTGAGGTTCCGGACGGTTGGGCGCGCGTTCCTCCGCGTTGACCCAGAGCGCGAACTCGTCTTGCCACACCACGTTGCGCAGCACGGTCCCCGCTCCCGCCGAGAGAATCAGCACGCCCACCACCGCAGGCAGAATCACCTTGAACTTGGGTTCCTTCAAGGCGTATTGGATGATCCACGGCGCGAGGAGCGTCACTCCCGCCAAGGCGATGTAGGCCCGTTCCTCGCTCGTGGGATCGGCCCTGGACTCGAGCATGAAACCGGCGATAAGGAATAGGGTGAACCAAATCAGCGCCAGCCCAGGCAACTGCCGCCAGACCGTCAGCCCAACGCCCACCAGAAGCAATCCGCCCACGGCCACAAGTCCGCCGAACGCGCCCGGGCCAAACACGCCCACCGGCGCGGGCCAGTCGTGGACGATGCTTTGCCCCACCGGGACCGCCGTCAGATGCACGAGTTCCGTCATCGCCACTAGGATGCGGCCGGGTTCTCCCGCGAACGCGCCGAAGACGGGACCGTTCAGCACGCCTTGGCCCGAAGCGGCGCGGGTGACCACGAATGCAGCCGCCGCCGCCCAGAAGGGCGCATGCGCCGCCAAACGGGTTCCCCTTGGCGTTCCGTGCAGGGTGAAGTCGCATGCCAGCAATAGGACAGGCAGGATGAGGGCCGCCTCGTGACTGCCCCAGGCCAGAAAGAACGCCGCCACGGCCCCGGTGAGCGGCGGGAGCCGCAGCTCGGGTCCGGTGGTGGCGCGCAGGAAACCGAGCAAGGCCAATTGCGCGAATAGCAAGCCCAACAGCGCGCCCCGTGCTTCAATCACGTACAAGCTCTGGGTCACCAGGGGATGAACGGCGAAGAGCAGGCCAGCGGCGCCATGAAAGATGGGCGGCAGTTGCGTGAAGAGCCGCCTGCTCACGAATACCAGCAACACGCCGTTCATGGCGTGCAGCGCCAGCCCAACGATGTTGAACGCGAGGGCGTTGTCCGGAAACAGCCGCCACGTCGCCCCGTTCACAAGGACTGCCACGGGAGCCGCATCCGCGTCAGCCATGACCTCGCCGAGCGACGAGATGCGGTGATACGCCTCGTTTTCCACGATCGCTTCCCGGTCCAACGCGTGGAACGGCGCGCCCATGCCGTTGATGAATACCGCGCAGGTCAGGACGGCTACTAGAACCGCCGCCGCCGCCAACTGGGTCTTCTGGTACGCCGCAAGGGTTTCGATAATCCGTGCGGCGCCTCTCGGACGCGGCGGCCTGCGGCGCGGGGGTGTGCTCTGGGGGGTGGACTCTGGCGCCATGAAATCATCCCTGCTTGCTTGTTGTGTTCCATGCTCCGGCGAAAAACCGGCGTTGTCGTGATTTCATTATAGCCGAACATGCCCGTTGGCCGAAAAGAAGCGCCGGAACGTCCCTCTTCTTGGGGCGCTCCGGCGCTGAGCGTTTCGGGCACTATGCCGCTGAGTTACTTGGCGGTTTCCTCGCCGCCCTCGAGTTCCTCGCTCTTCTTGCGGGGCTTCTTGCGCTTGTACCGGCCCTTACGCGGCTGCCGTTCTGGGACCGCTTGATCCTCGCCCTTCGTCTTGGGCTGGGACGCGGACGCGCTTAACGCCGCCGACCGTTGACTCTGCCATTGGCTGAGGAAGTGGACCATGGGGCTGGCCACGAAGATGGAGGAGTATGTACCCACAATCACGCCCGCGATGAGGGCGAAGGCGAAGTCGTTGATGACCGGGCCGCCGGCGAAGAACAGCACGAGCAGCACGAACAACGTCGTCGTCGATGTCACCAGGGTGCGGCCGAGGGTCTGGTTGATGCTCAGGTTCATGATCTCGGCCAGCGTCATGCCCCGGCCGCGATACAGTCGCATGTCCTCGCGAATGCGGTCGTACACGATAATCGTGTCGTTGAGCGAGTAACCGATGATGGTGAGCAAGGCCGCCACCACGGGCAGGTTGAACTCGCGCCCCGTGAGGGCGAACAGCCCCACCGTCACGAGAATATCGTGCACCAGCGCCGCCACGGCCCCCAGCGCGAAGGTCAACTGGAACCGGAACCAGAGATAGGCCACGATGAAGATGAGCGCAAACCCCAAGGCCTGGAGCGCGTCCCACCTGAGCTGGTCGCCAATGGCCGCGCCCACGCGTTCGATGCGGTCGAATTCGAGTGCGGCGCCGGTCTCCTCAAGCAGCGGCGCGAATGCGCCCCGCACCATGGCGGTGACGCCGATATCCACGAAGCCGTCCTCGCCCTCCAGGGCGGCCAGTTCGGGCTCATCCTCTTCCGCCCCATCCTCGGGCGCCGCCTCGGCCAACTCGCCGGCATGTTCCTCACCAGGCAAGTCACCTTCCCCGATTCGGATCATGAAGCGGTTGTGGCCGGGGATGCCCGCGTCGTATTCCTGGACCATGGGATCGTGGAACCCGGATTCAAGGAGCGCGCTACGCACCGTGCCCACGCCGATGGTTTCCTCCGTCTGAAGGTCCACGACCATGTTGGTGCCAGCCGTGAAGTCCACGCCAAGGTTGTCTTCGCCGCGATACGCAAACGTGCCGAGGCCCGCGATAATGGCCACACCGCTCACGATGGCGGCAATCTTGCGGCGGCCCATGAACTCATGATGGCTGTCGGGCTTGAAGAAGCTCATCATCTCCAGCGTGCCACGCAGCAGCTCACGGTTCAGAAGGAAATCGAAGATGGCGCGGCTCACCACAAGGGCGGTGAACACGCTGCACACCACGCCCACACTCAGCGCAATGGCGAACCCTTCGATGGGGCCCGTGCCGAAGTGCATCAGCACGGCCGCGGCGATAAGCGTGGTCACGTTGGCGTCAAGAATGGTGACCGTGGCGCGTGTGTATCCGCTGTCCACGGCGGACAACAGGGACTTACCGTTGCGCAATTCCTCGCGGATGCGCTCGAAGATCAGCACATTGGCGTCCACCGCCATGCCGATGGTCAAAATGAATCCCGCGACGCCCGGAAGCGTAAGCGTGAAATTGAAGTAGGCGAAACATCCCAGCACGAAAAGGGCGTTAAGCAACAGCCCGATGTTGGCGAGAAGACCAGCGCGCCGGTAATACACGACCATGAACACCAGCACGATGGCGAGCCCAACCAAGGCGGATGTTACGCCGCGCTGAACGGAGTCCGCGCCAAGGGACGCGCCCACCACGCCGGTGAACTCTTCGCGGATGGGCACGGGCATGCTGCCGGAATTCAGGGCGATCGCGAGGTCCTGGGCTTGTTCCTGCGTGAAGTTGCCCGTAATCGTTCCCGAATCCGATATCGGCGACTGAATGGTCGGGGCCGAAACCACCCGCCCATCCAAGACGATGGCCATGGGTTGGCCCAGAAGCTGCTGCGTCACTTGACCAAAACGCTGGGCGGCTTGGGCGTCGTTCTGGAACAGCACCTGCCATTGGGCGCCGATGCCTTCCTGGTCGGGCCGGGCCATCGCCATGCGCAGCCCCTCGCCCGTCATGAGGGGATCGTCGTCCAGCACATAGATTTGATAGAAGGGTTCATCCCACGGATTGGGAGACTGACTCAATGCGACGCGTTTATCCTCGGGGATCAATCCCTCGACTTGACGCGCACGCTCAAGTACATTGCGCACACGATCAATGTGTTCCACCGGCACTTGGCGGAGGCCCTCGAAACCCCGCCGGCTCACGAAACGTTCAAACTCGCCAGGGAACTCCTCTTCAATGGCCCGGAGGATTTGATCGGTCTCGTTTTCGCCCGCTACCTCGTGGAACGTCAGGAAAGCGGTGCGCGTCACCAGCCGTTGAGCCCGCTCAATCTCCTGCTCACCCGGCAACTGCACCTGAATCTGCGCCTCGCCCATTGGGCGGATGACGGGTTCGCGCGCCTCGAACTCATCCACGCGGTCGCGGATACGCTGCAAGGCGACATCCCGCACTTCTTGAACGATGTCGGACTCCGAATAGCCGCGGTCCAAATACTCTTGGCGGCGCTCCTCGTCCATCTCGTCCATGTCGAGGCCGATGACCATGTCAATGCCGCCCTGGAGATCCAAGCCCAGGGTGATGACGCGATCCCGGTCAAAGTGCGCCCAGCGGCGCAACGAGCGCATCGTGTCGCGGATCAGGCTGGGCTCATGGTATTCGAGGTCCTCCTCGGCCCAGCGCTCCATCCGCGCTTCCCGCTCTTCGTCGGACAGCGTCATCCATCCCACGGTGGGGTAAACTTGGAACAGGGCGAATATAATCACGCCCCAGATCAAAATGGTGCGGTAGGTGTGCTTTTGCATGGTTTGACTCCATGGCGGCGCTCAACGTAACGGCCCCCGTATGCGGGCGCGCCGCGCTGCCTAATCATAGTAGTATGGCCCTTTTTTCTCCGCGGTTGTCGCGAGAGGAAGAGGCGCCGGACTGCCGTTGAATGACTCTGCCGTAGCGGCGGAGCCCACGATAGGAATAATACTCTAGCGCCTCCCAGTTAACGATCGCGGGAGGCGTTTTTTGGACATCTTCCCTTGACGGGGGAGTTGCCGCGCCGCTTTCGCGGCGGTCCATTTGCAGGCGTTACCGTGCTTGATCCCCTCCTACTGAGGAAGCCCAGCCTTAGCCCGAATCGCGCTCCGGCTTTCTTTTTGCGATGGCCCCGCGCGAGAACTGCAGCTTGACGGCGGGATCCTCGCTCACGCGTAACACCACGCTTTCGTCGTCCAAACCCACAATGGTCCCGTAGATGCCCCCCGTTGTGACGACTTCATCGCCCTTGTTCAACGCGGCCAACATTTCGCGGCGCTCTTTTTCCCGCTTCATGTTGGGGCGCATGAGAAAGAAGTAGAAGATGGCGACGAAGCCGATGATAAGCAGCATCGGCCCGAACGGGTTTGCGTCGGGCGCTGTCTCGCCCGCTTCCTGTGCAAAGGCAATGGAATTCCACACCGTGGAGAGTCCTCCGAACTGTCGTTGTTGGTTTGTCGTGATGGCTTGTGGGAATGCCGCGATAAGGCCCAAGGTCAGGCGGCGATCGCCTGGAGAAAAGCCTGTTTGAAGGCGCCAAAGCGCCTGTGACGGATTGCTTCCCGGACACTCGACGCCAATTCTAGCATGAAGAAAAGGTTGTGTAAAGTATTCAGACGCAATGCGCTTATTTCGCCCGCCCGGAAAAGGTGGCTAAGATAGGCCCGCGAATACGTCTGGCACACCGGACACCGGCACGCGGGGTCCAGCGGCCCGAAATCCTGGGCGAAACGGCGGTTCTTGATGTTGATACGTCCTTGCGAGGTGAACAGCGCCCCGTTGCGGGCGTTGCGCGTGGGCATGACGCAATCAAACATGTCCACCCCCCGCGCCACGGCCTCCAGGAAATCCTCCGGCGGCCCCACGCCCATGAGGTACCGGGGCTTGTCCTCCGGCAGGCGCGGCGCGGTCCAATCCACCGCCGCCAGCATCTCGTCCTTGCGTTCCCCCACGCTCACGCCTCCGATGGCATAGCCGGGAAAATCCATTTCCACCAGACGCTCCGCGCTTTCAGCACGCAGGTCCTCGTACACGCTGCCCTGGACAATGCCAAACAGGGCCTGCCCCGCGGGATCGGCGCGCCAGTGATCGCGGCACCGTTCGGCCCACTCCAGCGTCCGCCCCATGCTGCGCGCCGCCTCGCTGTGTTCAACAGGATACGTGGTGCACTCGTCGAAGCACATGATGATGTCCGCGCCAATGCTTCGCTGGATGTCAATGGCGGTCTCTGGCGTAAACGCATGCCGGGAGCCGTCGAGATGACTCTGAAACGTCACGCCGTCCCGCGTCACTTTGGTGAGGCCAGTCAAGCTGAAGATCTGGAATCCGCCGGAATCCGTGAGCACCGGGCGATCCCAGTTCATGAACCGGTGTATGCCGCCCGCCGCCTCAAGCACCTCCGTTCCAGGCCGGAGATAGAGATGATACGCGTTGCCCAGGATGATTTGCGCGCCGAGGGTTCGCAAGTCCTCCTGCGACAAGGCTTTCACACTGGCCTGCGTGCCCACCGGCATGAACACCGGCGTCTCCACCACGCCATGTGGAGTGTGCAACCGTCCGGCCCGCGCCGCGGAATCCGGATCCTGGGCTTCGAGATCAAAGTGGAAGGGAGTCGTCATGGGAGGAAGGATTATGGCATGAAATGGGATCGTTTACCAATCGCGGGGCCACGGGAGGATGAACCACGGATGAACAAAGACTTGTGTGAATTCACCCATCCAAGGCCGCCCGCACCGGGCGGGCAGTTGTTCACCCAACGGAGCGGATCAATTCCGTGTTCAGCCGTGGTTCTTACTTCTTCCCTGATTCCTTTGGCCGTTCAGCCGGCTCTCTTGATATGGAGCACCCAATCGCGGAACTCCGTTCTTCCAGGGTAATCTTCCGGAGCGGGTATGCGGCGGACCGCGCCGCCCGCGACGCCTTCTTCCGGCCGGTATTCGCCCGTGGCGGGATTAAACCACCGGTACACGAATTCCGCGTCCTCGCTGGCGTCGCTCAGGTCAACCATGGCGCTTCCGCCCCACCGCAAGTAGAGCACGTATTCCTCGCCCGGACGCGCCAGGCAATAGGGTTCCGGGTATTCCGCCATCAGATCGGGCCGCGGCTCCATGGTCCACCATTCGACCTCGTCGAAGAAGCTGGCGAAATGCCCCATGGACACGGCGCCCTCGTAGTCGAGGGTATTCACCTCGGGATCCTCGTCAATGGGCCAAGGGCCAGCGCCGCCGGGGGATTCGGGTACATGGGCCAGCCAGACATGTCCGCCGCCGTAGCTATGCCCCGCCGCGCCGGAAAGCATCGCCGTCCACGGCCCCAAACGGACTTCGCGTCCACTTGGATTGCCTTCCACGAACTCGTACCACGGTTCGGTGATCACGGTTGGTTTCGCGGGCTCGCGTTCGTAGTCTTCGCGAATGATCCGGGCGGACATCTCCAGCCGCCACCGCCCATGACCGGTCTGGCTCTGATTGTAATCAAGCCACGGCTCGTCATGGAGCACCTCGCCGGTGGACCACTGAGGCGCGTCTGCCCCTCCGCCCCATGCGGGAGGCGTGGGATGGGCGCTGATAATCCGTTCGTAGGGATCTTCATCGCTGATGAGTTGCCCCACGTCCTTCCAGAACGACACATCGAACCCGCCGTAATCGTGCATGTTGTACTCGCCGGCAATCACCCAGATGACGTTGTGCGCGCCGAGACGATGAACGAGGTAGCGCCACCACCGCTTGATATTCTCCTCGCCGATGTTCTCCACCATGTTTTCGCGCGTCCACCAGCCATGCACCCACACCGTCATGCCTTGCGAATTCGCATAGGCGATCATATCATCCACGCGGCGCATGAGGTCCATGTCCAGTTCCGTGAAGTCCTCTTGCAACAGCGAGGCCTCTGGCCCCCATCCGTTGCCCGCCACGAACAACTGTCCAAGGGTAAATCCCTTGTCCGCGCGATCGTCGACAAGTTCCTGGAACGTGGAGAACTCGATGCTGCGCTTGGTCCAATTCCACCACGTATCGCCCACCCACAGGAACGGCGTTCCATCGGCGCGAACGAAATGCCTGCCCGCCCGTTCGCCATCGGTGTTCACCTGGATGAATCCGCGCCGGACCGGGTTTTCGTCCTTTGCGGCCTCGTCCCATGGGCTCACTTCAAGAACGCCCTCTTGGCCGTCCAGTCCGGGATCATCGGACTGCGTGCGGTATTCCCAACGCCCGGGCAGCGGCGGCGCGAAACGCACGCGCCATGTGTCGCCGCCATCCCAAAAGCCAACCACTTCGACGGTCTCTCCCTCGGCCTCGCCCGACACCCCGGCGAATTCGGCCGTCACCAAGTCATGGCCGGGGTCCGGCGCCACATCCATATACGGGTTGTCGTGGGAACCCTCCGCGGTCAATTCGGCTTCGTAGACCTCCCACGTGTGAAGTTCGCTTGCCATGGACGGCATGGCCGTCAGAACGGCCACGACACACAGCACGAAACGGATTGGAGTATGCATCGGCTAACACTCCTGGGCTATGCTGGTATGGTTTGGATGCCCCCGGAACGGACTGGAGACAATGCAAAGAAGGCGCCTGCCACCCGTCAAACCCTACGGTCATGCCACCGTCAGGTCAATCGGAGCGCGGCGCCCCCATCCTATCAATTTCAATGGCGTACTCGCTACTCCCCAAGCGTCACGTTGTGATGCATGCGCTCAACGAACTCCTCTTCCCCAAGCGTCTCGCGAAAGGCCCTTTCGCGGTTGACCACGTAATCACGCAGTATTTCGCCGCAATCAAACACGGCCCGCACAAACACCACGAAGAAAAACACCAGGTTCAAGGTAAGCCAAAGCGCCATTCGGTGAGGGCTGTCCAAAATATGGACAACGTGGGTGCTCAGCCCCGCCACCACGAGAATCGCTAATAGAAGATAGGCGCTCGCGGGCCTCCCCCGGTTGACCCGTTCCAGGGCATCCAAAAACAGACGTTTAAGGGAAGTACGGTCTTGCTCCGGATCAGACTCGCTCATGACAGGTTTCCTCCGGCGGGGTATGGCGCGTAAAGGCGCCTAATTCATCCCGCAGCAGCCCGGGCCGCAACCACAGCTAGGCGGCATGTCGCCGCCGCTGGCGCTCGAACCGCTCAAAGCCGCAAAGCGCCCTACTTGGCGCTCCAAATCCTTCGACCCGCACGACGGACAGGTGGGTATCTCACCGTCGCGCACAAGCAGTTCTATTTCCTTATCACATTGGGCGCACTTGTATTGATAAAGCCGCATGATACGTTGCTCCTTTGAATTGTTCGCGTCGATTCTCGATACTCAATTCTACCACCGCATGGCGCCCCA
>PUOI01000070.1 GCA_003552765.1 Candidatus Hydrogenedentota bacterium
GCGTAATCGTCGCCGAGATGGAACAGGAGTTCGGTATCGAACTCCCGTTCCATCCGTTCGGCAACCTCGTGCATGAGCGTCCGGTTACCATGGGTGTCGCTCATGACGCCGATATTCATTGGACTTCGTCGCTGTACTCTTGATAAAGGGCTTCCGCCTCTTCTTCCGTGATTTCTTCGTCATTGAAGATAAGCCGGAACGAGAACGTCTTGGGTTCGCCCTCGGTGAGGTCGGGCTCGAAGAATGCGCCAAACCGGGCATAACGGCGGATGGAGTACATCGGCGCGTTCGACCCTTCCTCGATGCCGGTGGGATGCGTCGGCGGCGTCATGTGGATGATCCAGTAGCGCTGGCCAGCCACGGGAGTGCTGCACATCACCCAGAACGCGTTCAGCACCTCGTCGTTCTCGATCTCCTCGCCGCCGGGCTGAAGCGTGTAGATGGTCTCGTCTTCGTGTTGCGTCACTTCGTCCGCCAAGCGGATTTGCATTCCCGCGTGGTGCGAGTCGCCGCGCAACTCAATGTCGCCCGCTACTGCCGTCAATTCGGATTCAAAATCCACGACCCTGTGTCCATCGGGATGCTTCCGGGCCGTAATGGTGCGGAGTTCGCTGATCAGCACCCGGCCATCCTCATCCTTCCAATGGATGGTTTGCGCCTGCCGGGCCCAATCGTCGCCCGCCTCGAAAAGGTCCCAGCTCTGGTGCTCTTGCGTCGAGTCGCCCATGTGCCAGAGGTCGTAGCGATCATCGCCGATGTCAGTGTGGTTCCAGCCGGTGAACATGCCCCGGTGGTGACAGAACTGGCCAACCGGCCCCTTGGTTATGACGTCTTGTCCGTCGAAGTCATAGACGTGGGTGTACACCTTGGCCGTCTCTTCGCGGTGAGCGGTGTCTCCGAGATCGATGACGGGCGTGTTGACGGTGCCCAGCCATGGCTGGCCATCAATCATCAGGTTAAGCCGCTGCTCGAACGTATTATCCTCCAGGGTCCCGGCGGCGTACGCGCCGCTCGAAGCCAGGGCCACTACCAGGGCGAAAGCTACCAGAGAAACTTTCGGCATACGTGTGTACCTCCTTCCGTTGTTACTTGGTTGCATTCAGCATTAGAAAGCTCCCGGCCGTCACATGGTCCGGGATTGGGTACATGGTATAGGTTTGCCTCTCGCGGTGCAAACAAAATCGGTCCGCCGCGAGCCCTCCCCTCACCATGGCGAAAGCCGAAACAGCGTCAGACCTCCACGGATTCGCCCGGCTTCAGTACGGCCGCCCGGCCCCCAATAAGCTCGGCGAAACGCCTGGGATCGCCTTCAATCAACGGCCATGTGCCGTAGTGAATGGGCGTGGCCTTCTTCGCGCCGCACCACTCCACCGCCGCCGCCGCTGAATCGGCGCCCATCGTGAACCGGTCGCCAATAGGGACGAAAGCGAGGTCAATATCGAAGAACTCATTGAGAATCTGCATGTTCATGGTTAGCGAGGTGTCCCCGGCATGATAGATTTGGCGGCCGCCCGTCTCAACGATGAAGCCCGCCGCCACCCCTTCGCCGTAGCTGTGGACGGCTTCCACCATGTGAATCCGGACGCCTTTGGTCTCGATGCTGCCGCCGGTGTTCATGGGCTCCACCGCGTAGCCTTGGTTCGCGTACCTCATGGCGGTCTCGAAGACGCCCACGAAGGTCGCGCCTTGTTTTAGGAAATGCTCCGTGTCCCCGAGGTGGTCGGCGTGATCATGGGTGAGCAGGACCAGGTCCGCCTCAAGGTCCCCGGGTTTCGCGCTCGCCATGGGGTTATCCGTGAGATAAGGGTCGATCAAAATGTGTGTGGCGCCGTCCTCAATCAGCACGGCGGAGTGGCCCAGCCACGTCGCTTTAACAGCCATTCTTGGGTTCCTCCTTCTTTTGTGGTAATGTAACCATGTTCGCTCCCTTGCGAAACGCCATTGTATCAAGGCGAACGGGGTCAAGTCGCAACACGGGCTTCCTCTTGTCCGTGCAGGGGACTCAGGGGATATCGAAGGACGCCGCCACGGCGCGCGGCGGGGGAAAAAGAACCGGACGCTTGAATTCCAATCTCTTTTGTGCTATTTCCAACGGCATCCTAGTCGCTTGCGCATTCCTATCCAAGGTGCTCTTACATGAATATTCATCCCACGGCTATTGTTGATCCGAAAGCGGAACTGGCGGATGACGTCGAGGTTCATCCCTTCACCATCATTGGGCCTCACGTCCAACTGGGGGCCGGGACCGTCGTCGGTCCCCATTGCGTCATTCAGGGGCGGACGGTTGTCGGGGAGAACAACCACTTTTTCAGCGGCGCCCAGATCGGCGTGTTGTCTCAGGATCTCAAGCACCGTAAAGGTTTGGTGGGACGCGCCGAAATAGGAAATAACAACTGTTTCCGGGAACACGTGACCGTCAGCGCCAGCACCATGACCAGCTACGATGAGGAACACCGGGTCACGTCGATTGGAAGCGGATGCCTATTCATGGCGTATTCCCACATTGCGCATGACTGCCATATAGGCGACCAGGTGGTCATGGCCAATTGCGCCTCGCTGGCGGGGCATGTCGACGTGGAGGATCACGCCATCCTTGGCGGTTTGAGCGGCATCCACCAAGAGTGCGTGGTGGGTAAGCTTTCTTTCGTGGGAGGAATGTCGCGCGTGACGAAGGACGTGCCGCCGTTCATGATTGTGGAAGGCAATCCCGCGCGGTGTTGCGGCCCGAACTCGGTGGGGCTGCGCCGGGCCGGTCTGGACCAGGAAGCCCGTGGCCTGATCAAGAACATGTACCGGATCATCTCGCGGCACGACTTGAATACGACCCAGGCCTTGCACGAGATCGAGGCCCAGTTGGCGGAGACCCCCGAACGGGACTACTTCGTGGACTTTTTCCGCAAATCCATTCGGGGCGTCACCGTTTAAGCGACACGGCTTCCCAGAACCGATCTTTGTCACATATCAATTCCAAGGAACGCTCCCCATGACCGCTGTGCGCGTAGGTGTGGTGGGGGTGGGCCATCTCGGGTACCACCATGCGCGTATTTATCACGAGCTGCCCGAGGCCGACCTCATAGGCGTGGCCGACCCGGACCCGGACCGGGCGGACAAGGCCGCGCGGGATTTCGCCGCCAAGGCGCTGCCCGATGTGGAAAGCCTGCTTGAGGCGGGCATCGACGCCGCCTCGATCGTGGCGCCCACGGCGGCGCACGCTCCCTTGACGAAGCTTCTGCTTTCGGCCGGGGTGGATGTGCTGGTCGAAAAGCCGATCGCATCCACAGTGGAAGAGGCTCAAACCATGGTGGAAGCGGCCGAGTCCCAGGGGCGCATTCTACAGGTGGGGCATGTCGAACGCTTCAATGGGGCCGTGACGGCGCTCATCAAGGCCATCCAGAAGCCCCGTTTCATCGAATGCCACAGGCTGAGCCCGTATTCCGGCCGGAGCCAGGAGGTAAGCGTCGTGTATGACCTCATGATCCATGACCTCGAGATCCTTCAGGCGCTGGAGCCTAGTCCGGTAAGTTCCATCGATGCAGTGGGCGTGCCCGTCTTCTCCGAGGCGGAGGATATCGCCAATGTCCGTTTACGTTTTGCCTCGGGCTGTGTCGCCAACCTGACGTGCAGCCGGGTGTCCATGGAGAAGCTCCGGAAGATCCGCATCTTCGAAAGCGACGCCTACGTGTCCACCAATTACAGCGAGCAAGAGGTCTTGGTGTACCGCAAACAGCCCGGCCCCTTGCCCCCCGGCGCCAGTCCGATGGACATGATTTCGGTGGAGCCGCTCGCGGTGAACCGCGGCGAACCCTTGCGCAATGAACTGGCCGCATTTCTTTCGTGCGTGCACGCCCGCACCCGGCCGGTGGTCACCGGCGAGGACGGCATGGCGGCGCTCCAATTGGCCCAATCCATCGTTGGCGCCATCCGGGAGCAGCAGTGAAGCGCATTTTCCTTGTAGCCGGGGAATCCTCCGGCGATATTCATGGGGGTAATCTGGTCCGCGCCATACGCGAGGCGGCCCCGGACGCGGCCTGTGAAGGGCTCGGCGGCCGCCACATGGCGGAAGCGGGAATGGAGTTGCGCCATAATCTGGCCGAACGGGGCATCATGGGGTTCACGGAGGTGGTACAATCCCTGCGATACCTCCGCCGGCTCTATTACGATACGCTAGACCATCTGGCCCGCACGCGTCCCTCGTGTTTGGTGCTTATCGATTACCCCGGGTTCAATCTGCGGCTAGCCAAGGCGGTCAAGCAGCTCGGGATACCCGTGGTCTACTACATCAGTCCGCAGGTCTGGGCGTGGAAACGCAAGCGCATTCACACCCTCGCACGCACGGTCGACAAGATGCTCGTCATCCTGCCGTTCGAGGAACCGCTGTACAAGGAACTCGGCCTCGACTGCGTCTATGTGGGCCATCCCTTGCTCGACTACATTTCCAGTGTGCCGGTGCGGGGCGTGTTTCGCGATGAGTGCGTCATCGGCCTAATGCCCGGCAGCCGCGCGCAGGAGATTCGCCGCCTGATGCCGCTCATGCTTGAGGTGGCCCGGAAGATCCAGGAGGCGCACCCCAACGCCCGCTTCATCACGCCCTGCGTGGACACGGCGCGGGAAGCGCAAGTCCGGGCGGCCGCGGGCGATTTTCCGCTGGAGACGGCCGTCGGCCAAACCTACGAACTGCTGGACGCCGCCCGTTTCTGCCTCGTCGCGTCGGGGACGGCCACCTTGGAGACGGCGTTGTTTCAGGTGCCCATGGTGGTGGTCTATAAGGTCTCCCCGCTTAGTTTTTGGATCGCCCGGCGCTTGGTGCGCGTCGAGCACATCGCCTTGGCGAACATTCTCGCGGAGAAACGAATCGTGCCGGAATTTGTACAGGGGGAAGCGTCCGTTCAAAACGTAGCCCCGGCGGCATTGGAACTACTGGGTGACACGCCCCGCCGGGCAAGCGTACTCGCGGAGTACGCCCGGCTGCGGGAAAAGCTCGGAGAAAGGGGCGCATCCCGGAAAGCAGCGGCGGGCGTGCTTGAAGCCGCCACAAGGGGGGCCGATGTCTGAGCGTTTGTTCTTGTTGGACGGTTCCGCATTCGCGTATCGTTCCTACTTCGCCATCCGGAATCTCACCAATTCCGGCGGCCAACCCACCAACGCCGTGTACGGCTTCACCCGCGTGCTCCTCAAGTTGCTCCGGGAAAACGAGCCCGCCTACATCGCCGCGATCTTCGACGCTCCCGGCAAGACCTTCCGGCATGAGCGCTATGCGGAGTACAAGGCCACGCGCGACGCCATGCCCGACGATCTCATCGCGCAATTGCCGCTCATTGATGAGGTCCTCGACGCGTTCAATATCCCCCTGTTGCGGGTGGATGGCGTGGAAGCCGACGACGTCATCGCCACCCTCGCGCGTCAAGGCGCGGCGCAAGGAATGGACGTGGTAATCGTCACGGGCGACAAGGACATCCTCCAGCTCGTGGGAGAGCGCATCACGGTATACGATCCCTACAAGGGGGACAACGGCGCGTGGTACGGTCCCGAGGAAGTCCAGGAACGCTACGGCGTGCCCCCGGAACGGGTCGTGGACGCCATGGCCCTCATCGGCGATACGTCCGACAATGTGCCGGGGGTCCGCGGCATCGGCGAGAAGACGGCCAAGTCCCTCCTGCAACGGTTCGAGACGCTCGATAATCTGTACCAGAACCTCGGCCAGCTCAAGGGAAAGCAGAAAGAGAAGATCACCGAAGACAAGGACAACGCATTTCTGAGCCGGGAGCTTGTGACCCTGGATGATAATGTGGAACTCGATTGGAGCCCAGAGCAATGCCGCCGCGCCGAGTGGGACCAGGACAAACTCGCCGCCGTGCTCACCAAACTCGAATTCCATTCCTTGCTGGACGAACTCATCCCGGATGCTACGCAGGAAGAGCAAACGGACTACCAATTGGTGCGCACGGCAGAGGAGTTGGAAGCGCTAATCGAGACTCTGCGCCAAAACGGGGCCTTCGCCATCGACACGGAAACGACCTCCTCCCATCCCATGTTCGCCGAACTGGTGGGCATCTCCGTGAGTTGCGAGGCCCAGACTGGTTACTACATCCCCGTGGGCCACGCGCCCGAGGCCATGGTGCTGGAAAACGGAGAGATGGTGACGGGGATGGACCGCGAGCGCGCCTTGAAGCTGCTCGATCCCCTGCTTCGCAACCCGGACGTGGAGAAGTCGGGCCACAACATCAAGTACGACTGGATCGTGCTGCGGCGGGCGGGAACCGAGCTTGCCGGGGTGACCATGGACACAATGGTTGCATCGTATTTGACAGATCCCTCCCGGATGCGCCATAATCTAACTGAAGTTAGCCTCCAGTACCTTAAACGAAAGATGCTCCCCTTGACCGACGTCATCGGCAAGGGCGCCAAGGCAATCACTTTCGACAAAGTCCCCCTCGCGAGCGCAACGCCCTACGCATGTGAAGACGCGGACATCACGTGGCGGCTAACAAGCCTTTTCCGGGAGCGTCTACGTGAACGGGAAGTTGAATCATTGTTCCACGGCGTAGAGGCGCCGCTCATCGAGGTGCTCGTCCGCATGGAAATGACGGGCATCGCCGTGGACCAGGGGGTATTTGAAGATCTTCGGCGGCAAATAGGCAACCGGCTTGAGTCGTTGGAGGCGTCCATCCACGAACACGCGGGCGGACCTTTCCAGATAAACTCTCCCAAGCAGCTTCAGGAGGTCTTGTTTGACAAGCTGGGGCTCAAACCCATCCGGAAGACCAAGACAGGGTATTCGACGGATGTGGAAGTCCTTGAGGAATTGGCGCGCGAGCATCCGCTCCCCGAACTGCTTCTCGAGTACCGGATGCTCGACAAACTTCGAAGCACGTATGTCGAGGCCCTGCCCCGCTTGGTCCATCCAGAAACCGGCCGTATCCATTCTTCCTTCAATCAAGCAGTCGCCGCTACCGGACGGCTTTCCAGCAGTGACCCCAATCTGCAAAACATTCCGGTGCGCAGTGAGTTTGGACGGCAAATTCGCAGGGCCTTTGTTCCGGAAGAAGGACACCAGTTCGTTTCCGCCGATTATTCGCAGATCGAGTTGCGCATCATGGCGCATCTCTCGGGAGACGAAAAGCTGAAGGCGGCGTTTGAAGAAGGCCGCGACATTCACCGCGATACGGCGGTGCGCATCTTCGGCGTGGCGCCCGATGAGGTCACCAGCGACATGCGCCGCCAAGCAAAGGCCGTGAATTTCGGCGTTATCTACGGCATCAGCCCGTATGGGCTAGGCCGCAACCTGCGTATTACGCCGGCCGAGGCCGGCCGCTTCATCAGCCAGTACTTCGCTCAGTATCCGGGGGTGAAGCAATGGCTGGACACGACAATTGAACAAGCCAGGGAACGGGGGTACGTCACCACCTTGTTGGGACGGCGCCGTTACGTGCCCGAGCTGCACCACTCCAACGCGGCCACGCGCGCCGGAGCCGAGCGGGCCGCCATCAACACGCCCGTTCAAGGCAGCGCGGCGGACATCATCAAGCTCGCCATGCTTCGCGCCGATCCCCTTCTAACCAGCAAGAACGCCCGTATGCTGCTCCAAGTGCATGACGAGCTTCTTGTCGAGGCGCCGGAAGACGAAGCGGAAGCCGTGGGCGACATCATGCGGACCGTGATGGAAGGGGCCGTGGAACTGGATGTGCCCCTCTTGGTGGAGGTGGGTTCCGGATCAAATTGGGAAGAATTGCATTGAGTGTATCCATGAAGAACGGGCAGCGCGTGGGCGCCGCCATTGAAGCCGGGGATACTGCGTCTGGCATTTTCGCCGGCCCCGGAAACCTTGGACAACAATCGGGATTGTTTCTTGAGAGGACGATTAATGCCTGAGAAGAGTACTGGCGACAAGACGCAAAACAAAGGCAAGAGCGTTAAGGGAGTCAAACGTAACACCGTGAATTCGTCAAACAGGGGCTACGCCCGCAATAGCCGGCAAGGCGGCTCCAACAGGATGGCGCAAGGCGCCGACGGTCAGCCCAACGAAGCCGGCGGCGAGAACACCCAGCCTCCCTTCAAAGGACAGGAAGTCTCCATCGTCGATTTGAAGCGCATGTCGATCCCCGAGCTGACGGACATGGCCCGGAAGGTGGGAATCGAGAACTACAGCGGGCTCAAGAAGCAGGACTTGATCTTCAAGATCCTGCAATTCAGCATTGAGAACGCCGGCGCCATCTACGGGGAAGGCACGCTGGAAATCCTGCCCGATGGGTTCGGCTTCTTGCGCTCGGGAGACTACTCCTACCTGCCGGGACCCGACGACATCTACGTGTCTCCCTCCCAGATCCGCAAGTTCGGTCTGCGCACGGGCGACACGGTCCAGGGACATGTGCGCCCGCCCAAGGAAGGGGAGCGCTACTTCGCCCTGCTGAAGGTCGAGACGGTCAATTACGAGACGCCCGATGTCGCGCGCGAACGCATCCTGTTTGACAACCTGACCCCCTTGCATCCCGATGAACGCCTCAACCTCGAGACCGACCCCAAGGAGATATCCATGCGCATCATGGATCTCCTGGCCCCCATCGGAAAAGGGCAGCGCGGCCTGCTCGTGGCGGCGCCGTTCACGGGAAAGACCGTGCTCCTGCAAAAGATCGCCAATTCGGTGTGTGTCAACCACCCCGAGGCCACGGTCATTGTGTTGCTCATCGACGAACGGCCCGAGGAAGTCACCGACATGGCCCGTTCCGTCAAGGGCGAAGTGATCGCCTCGACCTTCGACGAACCGCCGGAACGCCACGTGCAGGTCGCCGAGATGGTGCTTGAGAAGGCCAAGCGTTTGGTGGAACACAAGAAGGACGTCATCATCCTGCTCGACTCCATCACGCGCCTCGCCCGCGCATACAACGTGATCGTCCCCGCCAGCGGCAAGGTCCTCTCCGGCGGCGTGGACGCCAACGCCCTGCAACGGCCCAAGCGCTTCTTCGGCGCCGCGCGCAATGTCGAGGAAGGCGGAAGCCTCACCATCCTCGCCACGGCCCTCATCGAGACCGGAAGCCGCATGGACGACGTCATCTTTGAAGAGTTCAAGGGCACGGGCAACATGGAGCTGCACCTCGACCGCCGTCTGATGGAGAAGCGCATCTTCCCCGCCATCGACGTCCACAAGTCCCGCACCCGCAAGGAAGAGCTGCTCGTGGCCGAGGAGGAACTGCAACGCATCTGGCTGATGCTGAAGATCCTCAGCCCTTTGAGCCCCACCGAAGCCAACGAACTCCTGGTCGAAAAACTCAAGAAGACCAAGAACAACCAGGAATTTCTCGCTCTAATGCAGAAGATGTGACGCACGCGCCCGTTCTAGTGCTTGGTCCATCCCATAATTGATGGGATGGACCAAGCATTTGTTGACCGCCGAAGTGGCCGCGCTTAGAGCTGGCATGACCTTCCTGGCCATGAATCACGGACTGGAAGCCCGTGCTGCGTCACAATCCCGTCTAAAACCGGCGCACCCACGGTTTTGGACGTGACCAAGCAGTAGAGGCGATATGGCGCTACACGTGTAGATCCCCCCCGTAACGCCGGCATCTTGCCGGCTTTCAAGCACAATTTCCCCGTTGGAGGGCGGTCCCGAGGCAGTGGCCGAAGCTCCACTTATCTCACACCGCTCTCCCCCCCGCGTTGCTCAACGTCCCAAGCCCCTTCTGGAAATGGCCGCCAAGGGAGATGCTGTCTCATGCAGCAGCGTCCTTATCCGGCGGTTTTCTCCGGGCATTTGCTTGATATTGCCTCAGCCTCCCCCTACTATAGGGTGTTTTGAAACCCGGCTAAACATGAGGTAACCCATTGATGTCCCCTTCCAACTCTACCTTGACCTCTGGCTCAGAGGCAGTCAGCGCCCTTCGCATCCATGGGCCCGCCCCGGCGCCAAGCGCGGAATTGTGGCGGCGCCGGCTGGCGCATGAGTATGAGGCCGACAACCCCCGCTGGGACTGGCTCAACGACGGCGAACGCCGCAACACGTGCGTGCTCAACAAATGGGTGGTTACCGCCGGTCTGTGGGGCTTGGGGCTTCGCAAGCGGGCGTTGGCCAACGCGAACGCCCCGCGATTGCGGCGGCTGGAGTTCACATTCGATAACCTGCC
>PUOI01000381.1 GCA_003552765.1 Candidatus Hydrogenedentota bacterium
CGACGGCATCTTGCAGCGACTTCAGCTTGTCAAGATTGCCACGGGGCTGGATTGCCGCCAATGCCGCCTGGCGCCAATCCAATGGAAAACCCGTACTGCTCCCGTCATACCTCCGAAACGTCACCCCCTCAGTGTCGCGCTCAAACAAGGGCTGACCATCACACGAAGCCTTCTCATGAATGATGCGCGGCTTTTCGTAGTCCGCCACTTGTTCGATGTGAACGGCGTACACAAACAACTGCCCCTCGATGTCCAAGTTCAGCTCAAACTCTTGCGTGGTGCTGTCGAGCCATTCAGTGAACTCTAGCCGGGGGATGTCATGCTCTCCGGTCCCCCCGAGTACGCCAGCGCCGGTACCGAGATTTCGCAGCATGCAGAGCGCGTCGAATACGGAACTCTTACCCGATCCGTTCGGCCCACACAAGACGCCCAACGGGCCAAACTCAGCCTTGAACGCCACCAAACAGCGAAAGTTATTCACATAGAGTTGCGTAATCATGGGCGCTTCCTATGTTGCGTGATGAGTCATTGCCCCTTCAGCCCTTAATTTGTGGATACGGCGGCTTTGCGCCCCAGGACTGGCTTGGGTTGGCATTCACCACAAGTGCTCGATGGACCCTTGTTTTCATGCGAGGGCGAACATCTAAACGACCCCAGCGGGGTCACAGATGATAGCCTAGGGTTGGAGCGCGCGCAGCGCGCGGATACCCCAGGATCCGCAAGCCATTCCCTACGCCGACCCCGGCAGGGGTCGCAGCAGCCGTGTGCACAAAGGTTCTGCGACCCTTATCAGGGCCGGTATCGTGTACGTCTGTTTCCAGGGGTATCGCCCGCACGCTATCGCCTGCGGCCTCAACCCCTGGCTATCATCTGTCATCCCTACGGGATGGATTTCCTTGTGACAGCATTTTAGACCCCGCTCAGTCACACTCACTCGGAACATCCACAAATTTAGCCCTGAAGACTTGCTCATGCTGTTTGTTCCCTGTTGAGGGGCGTCTCTGGCGTGCAGTACTTTTCACGGACTCGCTGAATCGAAGCGGTCCAGATGAAGGTTTGTGGGCGGCGGCGTCCAGCGTGGTTGCCCCAGTGCCGCGGGTGATGCTCGGCGCTGTTCGCATGGGCTGGATCCTCCTTTTACCACTTACATACCCAAGGCGAACAACATGTTCCGTTAATCTGGACTCGCTACACTAAACGCCCTATCGCCTCAGGCTTTGCGCTGATAGGCGTGGATGTAGCTGAGGAAGGTGTAGAGGAGTTTCGCGGCGAGGAAGGGGGGATGGCGCTGGCCGTCCGGGCACAGCTCGACGATGTCAAAGCCCACGACGCGTTTTCGGCGCGCCAGCGTCTTCAGAAGGCCCGTGACCTCGTACCAGTCCAACCCGCCGGGCTCGGGCGTGCCCGTGGCGGGCATCTGGGAGGGGTCCAACACGTCAAGATCAATGGTGACGTAGACGTCTTCCCGGAGAAGATCCACGGATTCGTCCATCCAAGTCGCGGATTTCTGGATTTCGGAGGCGTAGTACACCTCATCCTCGCGCACGCTGGGAAGCTCCGAGCTGTCCATGCTGCGCACGCCCATGCTTACGACGGGCGGCTTCACAGTTTCCTTGATGCGAGACACGATGCAGGCGTGGCTGTAGCGGGAGTCTTCGTAGGTGTCGCGCCGGTCGCTGTGGGCGTCAAAGTGGAGGACGCTGAGGTCGGGGCAGCGCTGCGCCACGGCTTCCACGGGACCTTGGCTTACCGAGTGCTCGCCGCCCAAGGTGACGGGCAGCTTGCCCGCCTCAAGAATACGGCCGGCGGCTTCCCGTCCCTCGGCTATCATGGACTTCGAGTCCATGGCGATAACCTGTTCGCAGGTGGCGATGCCGTGGCGGTAGGCTTCCGTGCCCGTCTCGGGGTCGTAGAACTCGAGGTACTGCGACGCCTTAAGCAACGCGAGCGGCCCCTCGTCCGCGCCCTTGCCCCACGTGCTCGTGAGGTCGAAGGGAATCGGCAGCAAGGCCACCGCCGCCGTCTCGAAGTTCGTGAATTCCCGGGGTAAACCGCCAAAAGGGGGTAAGCCCGCCATAGCGCCTCCTGTCTGTTCTAGTCGAGCACAAACACCGCCGCCGCGATGACCGTCGTCCACAATCCATCCTTGTGTCCCACGGCGGACTGGGTGAGGTTGTGTGTCTTAAAGATATGGCCGCTGGCTTGGTAAATCTGCTTGCGTTCGTCCCACGCCTGGTCGGGATCAAACTCAACGCCCAAGGTGGTGGCCAGCATGGTCGCCGCCAGGTCCTCGGCGTATTCGCCCGACACTTCTTCCGGCTCGCCAAACGCGTGGTGCTCGGAGATGTAGCCGTAGTGCTCCTCGCGATTGGGCATGGCCAAGCCCACCGCGGCCGATATCAGCCGGTTGGGTTCATTGGTTTCATTACGCGACATCACGCAATACACAAGCTGGCCCGGCTTCAGATACTTCAGCCCTTCCTCCGTGGTGATCTGCTTGCAGTTCGGAGGAAAAATGCTGGAAACATAGACTAGATTGTACTTCTCGATCTTAGCGTCACGCAAGGCGCGCTCGAAGGACGCCAACTTGTCACGGTGTATGCCAACCCCTTGGACAAAGAATGCTTTGCTGGGGATCATGGTGCTGCTCATCGTTGTGTTCAAACTCCAACGGTTGATATCTGGGGTAATGCTGGCGGCGCTATCGCTGAGGAAAGACCAATCCAGTAGCCGTTCGTGATAGGGTTGGTGCGCGGACCGCCATGTGCTCGGAAGGTTGTCCTCAATATAACGCACGAACCCGCGCCGCCGCAAGTAGTCCCTGCAATCTGACAAGGACGCCGCTTCGGAAGACAACATCCCACGTACTCCCCCCGGGGCGGGGGACTGTAAACGCCGGCCAACCCCTTATCCGGCGATTGGGAATCAAGATTCATCTTGATTTTGCCGTAGTATTCCCTATAGCATTCCCAGCAATCCGTGAACGAAGCGGCTTGACAACTGCATTGGATAAAGGATTCCTATGAAACGGCGAACGGACCGGCCCCGGACGCGGGCGAATTCCCCGGGTTTCACGCTGGTGGAGATGCTTGGCGCCTTGGCCGTGGCGGCAGTGGCCGCGTTCATCGTGATCTCCCTCTTCTCGTGGAGTCTCGTCTTGGGCCAGGAAAGCCGGCGTCAGTCCATGGCCGCTGGCATGGCGAGCGAACTGCTGACACGCATGCACCGGGCGCCGGACGAATTCGTCTGGCCGGACTTGGACAGACTCTCCGTGGGAGAACATGTTCCGGTGGAGGCCAGTGACGCCTTTGAGGCGGATGCCGGGCTTCCCGCCGCGATGCCCACGGTTGACCGCCTACGCGACGCGGAGATCGCCTTCCGCGAGGCGTTCCAATGGGAGGCTTTCGCTAGACGGCCCGGCGAGGACGCCAATTACGTGGAGCTTACGGTGGCCGTCCATTGGGAGGCCCAGGGCCGGGAGCGGGTCTACACGCTCACCAGCGCCTTACCCGTCCAACGACTGGGAGATTCGCCATGATCCCAAGGCGCTGCACCATACCCACGCGCGGACGCCGGGATAGCGGCTTTACCCTGCTGGAAATCATCCTCGCGCTCGCGATCGGGGGAATCGTCGTCACCATTGGGTTGCAGACCTTGTCGCGCATGACGGACGGGTTCACGGAGGCGCAGCGGCGCGCGGAACTCGATCATCAGGCGCGCCAGGCGTTTCGTCTCTTGCAACGGGATTTCGCGGAAACGGCCGCGCCGGCGTTGACGGATCGTGTGCTTGAAGGGGAAACGGGAGAAATCGATGCGGAGGCGCTCTGGGGAGCGGAGGGACTGGAAGATGATTCGGCCTCGTGGACCATACTTACCCGCGGCGCGCCGGATGATTTGGAGCAGCCCGTGAACGTGCGTTATCACATTGAGCGCACCGCCGAGGGGATGGGCGCGCTTGTGCGTATGGCGTATCCCCTGGACAACGCGCCGGACAATGAGGACGGGGGCCAAGCTCACGTGCAGGGCGTGGCGGCGTTCCGGCTGGATTACCTGGGCGCGGATGGCGAATGGAGCCGGGGATGGACGGACGATGCGCAACCCCGCGCCGTTCGTGTGAGCATCACGCTCGTGGACGAGGACCGCCCCGAACGCCAGGTGGCCCGGCAGGCCGTCTTCCCGATTCCAACCGGCCAGTGAAGGACATTGCCATGAGTTTTCCCCATACCAAGGTTTTGGAAGATAGGGGCGCAGCTTTGTTGCTCGCCATAGGGCTTCTCGCCCTGTTCGCGATGATGGGGACCGCATATGTCACCTACATGGGACTCCAAGCCGAGCGCGCCCGTGAGGATGGGCGGTCCACGGCGGCGCGGCAGTTCGCTCAGGCTGGGTTTCACGCCGCCGTGGGCGAACTCGCCGCTACATTGGGCGCCAACGGCAGCCTCCCTCCGGCGGACAGCTTCGCCTTCGAGTTCCCCGTCTACGAGGGCGGCCCCCGAGAAGTGTTCCAGGCGAGCGAGACCGTCCGCGCCCGCGTGTCGGTGGACTACGCCGATGAAATGAGCCGCGTCAATCTGAACGCTGCTCCGCCCGCGATCCTGGAGTATCTGCTCGGCGTGGGGACCGAGACGGCCGAGGCCGTCGCGTCGGCCCTGCCGCCAGAAGGCGGCCCGCGCTGGCTGGCTTCCGTGGATGATCTCGCCGTTCGCGGTCTGCTTAACGCCGAGGACTTGCCCGACCGGGACGTCACCGTGCACAGCGCGCCGGACCAAGCCCCGGATGGCGTCCTTATGAATGTGAACACGGTATCCCGGCAGGGCCTGGAAGCGGCGTTCAATTTGACTCCGGAAGAGGCGTCCGCCGTTGAGGAAGGGCGTCCCTACGAGAGCGTGGAGCAATTGGAAGAGGCCCTCGGACGCTCGCTCAGCGAAACCCCAGCCGCCGATATCGCGGACGGCCTCGTGTTCGAGTCGCGGCTCGCCCGGCTCACGTGCGTGGCGGTTGTCGAGGAGCTGAGGGCCGGCGGCGAATGGCATGCGCGGCGGACCCGGCGCATCGAGACGGTGGCATGGTTTCCTCCGGACGCCTCAGCCGAGCCCGTCATTCTCTATTGGCGTGAAAGCGGTCCCGCGGACGACAGCGGCTCGTAGAGCGCGCAGCTTAGACTGGTATGACAGCCAAGAAAGCGCTTGGAGGTGGCATGGCCTTCCAGGCCATGATCACGGGCTGTAAGCCCGTGCCGCCTTGCGGCCAAGACACAACGAACCAGCGCCACCCGAAATTTTGGAGTTGACCAAGCACGAGGAGGAACACCCACATGGCGAGCGTAAACCATCCCAGCGCCGGCGGCGCTTCCACGGGCCGGCCCCATGGTCTCCGCATCGAACGCGCGCGCCGGCCGGCCTTGGCGGAAGCGGCGCAAGAGCCGTCGTCCAGCGTGTCTTGGATCGCCACCAGCGTCCGCAGTCATGACATCACGGTCTTCTTGCGGCAGCTCATCATGTTGCTCGAAGCGGGCACGCCGCTGCTGAAATCGCTGAAAACCCTGGCCGTTCGCAGCCAGAGCGCGGGGCTGCGCAACCTGGTGTCGGACATCGCGAGCCACGTCGAAAACGGCAACGCCCTGTGGCAGGCCTTCGAACGGCATTCGCGCTACTTCGACCCGGTCTTCGTCAACCTTATCAAGGCCAGCGAAGCCAGCGGCACGCTTATCACCGTGCTTCGGAGGCTCGTCGAGTACCGGGAACAGCGCGAGATAATGCGTAAGCGCGTGGTTAGCGCCATGTTCTATCCCGTCGTCTTGCTTATCGCCTGTCTCGGCGTGCTCGTTCTCATCGCGCGGGTCGTGATCCCGGGCTTCGTCGAACTCTTCCAACGGCTCGACGTGGAACTGCCCCAGTTCACCGAGAATTTCATCGCGGCGATCGATTTCGTGGGGGCCTGGTGGTGGGTGGGCCTCTTGATCCTGGCCGGTGTGATCGCCCTGTACAAGCTGGCCGTGCTCAATCCGCTGTACCGGCTGTACGCCGACCGCCTGAAGCTGAAACTGCCGCTGGTGGGGTCGATCTTGCGCAAATCCGGCGTGGCGGAGTTCACCAACTCGCTGGCCCTGTTGCTCAAGAGCGGCATGTCCATGATGGCGACCCTGGACCTTGTCCGCCATACCCTGCGCAACCACGCCTTCGCCCACATCGTCCAGCAGATGCGCGACAGCGTCGAGGAAGGCGGGGGTCTCGAAAAGCCGTTGCGCCAGAACGCGGCCGTGTTTCCCCCCGTTGTGGCGGACATGCTCGTGACCGGGGAGGAATCGGGACAACTCGATGATATCGCCCGGCAGATCGCGCAGACCTACGAGGAAGAAGTTAACATTGAGATCAACACTTTGGGCGACGCCTTGGTGCCGATCATCGTCATTTTCATCGCCATTGTGGTCTTGATTCTCGCGCTCGCGCTCTTCCGGCCGCTCATCGACATGGTGGACCAACTCAGCGCCGGCGCGGGCTTCTAGCCGGGGTCCAGCATGGGAAACCCAACGTCATCCGAACACTCCCTTCCCGGGGCCGTCGTCGTAACGGGCGCATCCACGGGGATTGGGGCGGCGTGTGTGGCAGAGCTGCACCAGCGCGGCTACCATGTCTTCGCGGGCGTGCGCAAAAGCGAGGATGGCGAACGCCTTCAGCGGGAGGTCTCCGAGACCGTCGAACCGGTCTACATTGATGTGCTTGATGTAGAGTCCATCCGGAAGGCGGCGGACTTGGTCCGGGATCGGGTGGGGGAAGCGGGCTTGCGGGGATTGGTGAACAATGCCGGAATTGTCATCTCGCTGCCGGTGGAATTCTTTCCCTTGAACGAGTTCCGGCGCCAGATGGAGGTCAACTTCACTGGCCAGATCGCCGTTACCCAAGCCTTTCTTCCGTTGCTTCGCATGGCGCGGGGCCGCATTGTGAACATAAGTTCCCTGACCGCCCACGTGACGGCCCCCTTCAGCGGCGCGTACGGCGCGTCGAAATCCGCCCTCGAATCCGTCAGCTCCGCCATGCGCATGGAGCTGAAACCTTGGGGCATCGATGTCATCTGCATCGAGCCCGGCAGCGTGGCCACGCCCATTTGGACCAAGTCCACGGACACGGCGGAACAGCTCGTGGAAGCTTTGCCGGAAGAGGCCGAGGCCTTGTACGGGGAGCGTCACCAAATCTTCGGAGAACGCGCGAAAGAAACCGGGGCGCGGGGCATCCCCCCCAGCCATGTAGCCCAGGCCGTTGTCCGCGCCCTTGAAGTCCGCAAGCCGCGCGCGCGTTATGTCGTGGGATCGGACGCGCGATTCGTGTTGCTTTTGGCCAAGGTACTGCCGCAGCGCTGGATGGAGGCGCTCACGCTCAAGGCCCTCAGGATGTGACGGCGCAATGAGCAGCCGCTTCACCCGCCCTAAATCCGCCGGGCTCCCGCCACGCTGACGTTCGTGACCACGGCATCCGCCGCCATCGCGCGGGACAACGGCGCCTCGAAGCCCGCGAGGCCGGCATACGCCGTCGAGCCCAAGTACTCCCTCATGCGATCCGCGATCGCGCCGGCCCGCGCCGCCGGACACAAGGCAAGCACGGAGCCCGCGATGCCGGCGCCCGTCAGACACGCGCCCAATGCGCCGGCGCGAAGGGCCTCGTTCGTGAGCGCGTCCAGGGCGGGGCTACTGGCGCCATAGGCTCCTGGGATTTCGTGGAGGGGCGTTTGGCGCAGCCGATGGGCCTCAAGCGTCTTCTCGTTGAGTTCGGAGACGAAGGATTCGCCGTTGGCCTTGATGACGCGATCGCCATCGTGGCCGCGTGTCATGAGCCTTCCCGCGGCTTCCCAGGCGCCCGAGTGCAGCAGTTCCGGAAACACACGCGCCCGCTCGGACTCAGCGAGACCAAACACAAGAGGACCGCGCAAGTTGATCGCTGTCGGCTGTTGGGGGGGCTCCAAATGGCCGAAGTACGTCTCAAAAGCCTCGGTGAAGCGCGGGAGATCGTACCGTTTCTTGATGGCGGAGAGCGCGATTTCGTCCGGAATGCGCTGCAACAGTTTGTAAAGGAGATCGTAGCCGCCCCAAGGCGCGAGCCGGGGTTCGGCGAAATCGCTCAGATACGCGGTTTCGCCGCATACTTCCTCGGCCAACCCCTCGGCCGCCATCTCCTGACGAAGCACTTCCAGCGCCAACGAATATGCGAACCGGTTGCGGCTGTAGGCCAGGCTTCCCGCGCCACTTAGGTTCCGGCGGGTGTGGGAATTGATGACCAAGAGGCGGAGTTCATCCGGAAAAGGCGCGTGCGCCATACCGCGCGTGTCAGGCGTGCGGCCGCACAGCGCCCCATGAACCACATGCCCCCCCGTTCCAAGCACAACCGCCGCCTGGTCGCAGGTCCCGGTGCGCGCGCCCGTGTACCATTCCGCGTCGCGGGCGGCGTAAATCAGCTGGTCCGGCGGCAGCGAGCGCCCGTGAATTTCGAGCGCGGCCAGGAGAAGCGCGGTGCATACGGCGGCGGAAGAACTCAGCGCGGCGCCGGGCGGGATATCGCCCGCGACGGCGGCCCGTAATCCAGGCGGAGCGGCTTCGGGAAAACGGTGTTGGGCGGAGAGCATCGCGCCAAGCACATAATGCCGCCAGCTGCCTGGGGCCTGGCGCAGCGCGCGGCGGGCCACATCGGATTCGAGGAAGGCTTGCCAATCGCAACCGATGCTCTCGTGAGCCCAATCGCCGAGATGCGCCATGACCGGGGGATAATCGGGGTCGACGTTGACGGCGTGGACCTCTCCCGCCGGGGCGGGTCCCGCCGCAACCACAATCTCCCGCTGATGGGTCATCAGATTCAAGTAGCCGCCGTGCGTGTCCACGTGCATGCCGCGAAGATTGACGCGGCCCGGAGCGCGAAACAGCGCCATGGGCGCGTCGCCGAATGCAGTCTCAAAACAGGCCGTGGCCTTCCGGAGCAGACAGACGCGCTCTGTCACAATATTGGAAGCGGTCCCGTATATGGGCTCAAGGGCCGCACGCAACTCGCCGGTGTTTTCACCCAGCCATTGCCGCCAGTGCGAGGCCGGGCGAAGTTTCAAATGACTGTTTTCGATCGCCTCGTTACACAACGCGCGACACATTTGGCGTCATCACTTCCTTATCTTCCACGCATGGGAGCAAGCGTGCGTTCTTCTTGCATGTACCTGAGCCAAAACGGTGATCCCCGAAGCCGGAAAGCTTATAGCAGATGCCGCCGCAAAAAGGCAAAGCCCATTCAGCTATTTGCCAGAGTCTTTCGCAGCTAGCAAATGATGTCCCCGATTATCGCAGACTGAGTACCATGCCTAGGGAATACTGAGCTGCAATCCAAATGTTCGGGGTGTTGTAGCAAGGGGTTCAAAATGGAGTCTCGGTTCTCTTGCGGATGCTGCTCTCCAGGATGCGGGCAATCCACAAATCCCGTTCAGGCCGGGAATACGCCGCGCGGCGTATCCGCGGACAAACCCGCGCTCGCTAATATGCAGCAGCCGTTCCAGGAACCTTATGAGACGATCCGCCGTTGACAGAAGCTCTCGCTTCGCGCTATACTCCCCCCTACCTTTCTGGGGAACGGCAAGAATCCGTCAAGGGTTGCTTGAATTTGGAAAAACTGGAACAAGCTTTAGGGCTGGCCGAGCAATAAGCCGGGCTTCGCGTGAACGGGATCGCCGGAGTCGCGCTTATGTCACTCAACCAGCCCCTTTTTAGCGAGTGGGAGATAACCATGCCGCACGTGTACAAAGATATCCCGGCGCGAATCGCCGCCACAGGCTCCTACCTTCCGGAGCGGGTGGTGGCCAACCATGAGCTTGCCGGCTTGGAGTCCACTAATGGAGCAGTCGAACGTTTGCTGGGCGCGGTGGAACGGCGCGCGGCCGGTGAAAACGAAACCTGTTCGGACATGATTACGGCGGCGGCGCGGGACGTGCTCGAACGCGCCGAGGTTGGGCCGGAGCAACTCGACCGCATCCTGGTCAGCACCACGCCGGGGGACTACTTTGAACCTTCCACTGCTAGCGTGGTGCAACACAAGCTTGGCGCCCACTGTCCGGCCATGGA
>PUOI01000246.1 GCA_003552765.1 Candidatus Hydrogenedentota bacterium
CCGGTTCCGCCAAAGCCGCCGGTGGTCCCGCCGAAGCCGCCAGTGGTACCGCCGAAGCCACCGGTGGTCCCGCCGAAGCCGCCGGTGGTCCCGCCGAAGCCGCCAGTGGTACCGCCGAAGCCACCGGTCCCGCCGAAGCCGCCGGTACCGCCAAAGCCGCCGGTACCGCCGGTACCGCCGAAGCCGAACTCCTCGGCCCTGCGCTGCGCGGTTTCGGCGCTTATGCCACCGCCACCAGGCCGAGTCGGCGCGTCAGCGCCAATGTTCGTTATCCACTCGGTGGATTCCCCGCTAGCGTCGGTGGATTCCCCGCTAGTGGATTGCCCGGTAGTATCCGCCTCCGCAACCGTAGAGGCGGGTGCGGTTTCAGTCTCCTGATCCTGGTTGCTCTGCCATTCCGCCACAAGCGCGTCGCGTTCGGCGCGATCCGCCATGGTGACGTTTTCCACTTCATCGGGCCGGAACGTATCTATATCCCCACTCTCCGGATCTTGGACATAGTAGAGGTTGGCCCCTTCCCGCACGAGCACGTTGTCCATTGTTTCGCCGCCGGTTAATTCGATACTGTCCGCGCCGGCGCCAGACGCGGCCAACATGCCCGCCAGTACTATAAGTGTAGTAATCCTTATTGTACTGTACATTTGTTAAACCCTCCTGCATTCCGATATTGTGATTTCACGCCAACTTGCACGTCTAATCTAAACCACTCCACTAAAGAATGGTAGCACAAATTCTCCCGGCGCGCCAAAAAAACGGCGCCCCCGCCTTATCCGGCGATTCGGGGCGCCTACAACGGCTATTGCTCCTTCAACGGGCCACAAGCTGGCATCCCTATGGGGTGGATTTGATTGTATGTCAGGTTACGTCTGACGCAATCGGGCTATCCACAAGTCAAGGGCTGACTAAGTGCTATTGGCCGCTTGGAGCGAATCCTCCAGCCTCAACACTCTCTAAAACGGGGCGTACTCGTCGTCCTCGTCATCGAATACCGCGCCGGGATCGGGTTCGGCGTCAAAGCCTGGGTCGAAGGACTCCGCCGCCGCCACCGGGGATGCCGCCGTTTCCTGTCCGCCTTCGGCCAGGTTGCGGAACTGCTGCACGTCCCGGTCGAACAGCAGGCTCACATTGCCCGTCGGGCCGTTCCGCTGCTTCGCCACCGCGAGCCGGATGAGGTTTTCGTTGCCCTCGGCCTCATGCGCGGGAGGCCGCGACAGCATGAGCACCACGTCGGCGTCCTGCTCGATGGCGCCGGACTCGCGCAGGTGCGAGAGCTTCGGGATGCCGGAATCGTCCTTCTCGGCTTCGCGGCTGAGCTGAGACAGCGCAAGCACAGGCACGCGCAGTTCCCGGGCGATGCCCTTGATGCTTCGGGAAATCTCCGAGATCTCAGTCTGGCGGTTTTCAGCGCGTGCGTGGCCCCGCATAAGCTGCAAGTAATCGATGATCACCAAGCCGAGGTCCCCATGGGCCGCCACGTGACGGCGGGCTTTCGAGCGCACGTCGAGCACGCTAATGCTAGGCGTGTCATCGATGTAGATGGGGGCGTGGTTGAGTTTGTCGGCCGCCTTCTGGAGTTTGGGAAATTCGGAAGAGGCGAGAAAACCCGTGCGCAGCCGCACGGAATTGATACCGCCTTCCATGCACAACAGCCGTTGGACAAGCTGTTCCTTGGACATCTCCAGGCTGAAGAGGAGGACCGGCTGCTCTTCCTTAATCGCGGCGTGCGAGGCCACGTTCAGGGCGAAGGCCGTCTTGCCCACCGAGGGCCGGGCGGCGAGGATGAGCATATCGGAGGGCTGAAACCCGGAAAGCATCTCATCCAGTTTCGTGAAGCCCGTCGCCAGCCCGGTGATGCCCTTGTGAGCCTTGATGATCGCCTCGATCTGTTCGATGCTCTTGTCGATGAGGTCGCTCACCTTGTGGATGGGATTGAGCTGGCGGTCCTGGGCGATGCTGAAGATCTCTTGCTCGGCGTGATCCAGTACATCGCTCACTTCGCCTTCGGCATTGTAGGCCTCGTGTGAAAGGCGGCTGCAGGCCGTGATGAGTTTACGGAGAATGGCCGCGTCCAGCACGATCTGGGCGTAGTAGTCCACGTTGGCCGAGGTCGGCACGGCGCTTGTGAGTTCGGCCACGTACGTGGCTCCGCCCGCCGCGTCCAGCTTCGCGTTCCGGTTCAACTGCTCGACCAAGGTCACGCTGTCCACCGGCCGGTTGGCGCGGAACAGCCCCACCATGGCCTCATAGATGCACTGATGGGCCTCGGCGTAAAAAAGATCCTCCGCGTTTTCGTGGAGGATCTCAATAGCTATTCCCACTGCGTCCGGATTGAGCAGCATCGCCCCCAGCACCGAGCGTTCGGCGTCGATACTCTGGGGCGGTACGCGGTCAAACTCGGGCTTGGGCGCGTACTGCTTCCGGCTGTTGACGGCCAATTTAGTCCGGCTCCCCGTCCGTTCCGGCGTCCTTGCTGTCCGCGGCGGCTTTGGGCTTGTCCTCGGCCTTGACGGTTTCCTCGGATTCGCCGCCGCCTTCCTTTTCGACCCAGACCTTGACCTGCGCCTCCACGCCCAGTCCCAAGCGCACGGCGACCTTGTGAATGCCCAGGGTCTTGATGGGTTCGGGGATGCTGAGGTTCTTGCGGTCCACCGCGAATCCCTGTTCCTTGAGCTGGTCCGCGATGTGCGCCGGCGTCACCGAGCCATACAAACGCTCTTCCGGTCCCGCCCGCATGACGAGGTTGACCGTCGTCTTCTCCAGTTTCTTGGCGTCGTTCATTAGCTCGGCGCGCTTCTTCTCCTCGCGCCGCCGGATGTTGCGCATTTCGTGCTCGATCTGTTTGGCGCTCCCCGAATCGGCGGATACCGCTATCTTGCGGGGGATGAGGTAGTTCCGGGCGTACCCGTCTTTCACGGTGACGGTCTCGCCCATTTCGCCGAGACCATCGACACTATCACGCAGAATGACTTTCATGGTGTGTTCAACCTCCTTAAAAGGTATATCGGAATCCGCTAGCATGCCGCTCTTCAGCGGCGAACCAGCGGGTTATGTGTTTCGGAAGAAGCGGCAAGGACCGCTTCCTGCCCATTCAATCGCTGGGAGACGAGCCCTGCGCGCGGGCCGCCGCCATATCGATGCGCTGCCGGAATCCCAGCCATGTATCGAATAGGCCCGCCGCGCTCAGCGCGGATCCCATGCCAAAATACAATACGCCAATCACAATAAGCGTGCGGAACGCGGCCCGCATCCGCAGGGCGCACAACGCGTGAACCAGGATCAGCAGTCCGTTGAGCCAATAGACCGCCGTCACGCCCGCGAGGGTGTTCCAGCTGATGTGGCGAACCAACTCGTTTGGCCACTGGTAATCGGCGATCCACAGGAACCCTGCCGCGATCACGGCCCATACGAGCGCGTCGGGCGGCCTCACATCGCGCAACCGCTGGCCGGAATCCGTCTGGTGATTGCCCATCCACGCCGCCATGGCCAACAGGCCGAAGCCCAGGAGCAACACGAGGGAAAACAAAAAGCCCAATCCCAGCGAAGCCCAATGCTCATGAAGCCAAGCCACCATGTCGGCTTGGGCCTGCGCCGCCTCGCCGCCGCCTTCCGCGTCCTGGGCGGCGGCCGCCTTTGCGCGAAACGCCCAACCCATCCAGGCGTCCCATTCCAGGGCTACCGCCGCCGCGCCCGCCCCAAACACCAAGGCGGTGAACTCGGCCAGGATCAAGCCGAACCGCTTCCCATGCGCCAAGCCCGAACCGGCGGCCAATCCGCCAAACGCGGCCGCGGTGACGACAAGCGCCTCCGCGAATCCCTGGCCAGCCGCCAAGGACAACAGGAGCGGAACGCCCACGAAGGCCCACGCGCGGACAATCTCCCGCCGGGCCATGTATAGGGCCGCTGGCAACGGAAATAGGAGCGCCTGCAAGAGGAACGCCCATTCCCCGGTTTCGTGCCCCGCTGCCGCTCCCCAAAAGAGAGCCGACAGCGAGCCGATCACTGCCAGATAGGCGGCGTTCGCTCGAAACCGCGTGTTTCGTCCGCTGCTGGAGACCGGCCCCGCCAAGACGGCTATTACCGCCGGTTATTCCGCTGTGTACGGCAACAGCGCGATTTGCCGCGCCCGCTTGATGGCCTGCGTCAGCATGCGCTGGTGTTTCGCGGTCGCGCCCGTGATGCGCCGGGGGATGATCTTCCCGCGCTCGGTAACGTAGTGCTTCAGCATCGCCACATCCTTGTAATCGATGTGCACCACGCCGTCAACGGTCAACCTCGATACTTTTCTCCGAGTCGAGGTCTTTTTCTTGCGCTTCTTTATGCGCGACTTGTTTCTTGTTGCTCTCGCCATGTGTTCAAAACCTTATGCAAGCCCTCGCACGAGGGCGTTTGTGTTCAGTTAACAGCGCCGCTAAAACGGGATATCGTCCTCGGGGATCGGCTCCTCGATGGGCCGGGGCTGTGGACGCCCGGACGCGCCTTCTGACCGGGGCGCGGCGTTCTCGCTACGCGGGGCGCCGCCGCCTTGCCGGTCGTCCCAATCCAACTGTTGGATCCGCTGGGCGCGCACCTCAACCATCGTGCGCTTCTGCCCAGTGTCGCGGTCCTCAAGATCGAAACTGCGCAGACGGCCCTCGACGTAGACCGGCCGTCCTTTGCGGAGATACTCGTTGCAGAATTCGGCTTGTTTGTCAAAGCACGAGACATTGATGAACAGCGTATCTTCGTTTCTTTCGCCGTCCTTGCCCCGATAATACCGTGTGACGGCAAGCCGCAACTTGCACAGCGCCACGTTGTTCTGGGTATATCGCAAGTCCGGGTCGGCCGTCAGCCGGCCCGCAAGAAATACGGTGTTGATGTCCGGGACGCGTAAATCCGCCATGTCGCTTCCTCTCTAGCCTAGTTGGGCCAAGCCGCGGGGTTGAAACAGGCATTGCCGCGGCCCGTCCCCCGCCTGCGTATGCGCCGAGAGCCGTGGAGCTTTTCCCGCAAGGGAGTTCAACTCAATAGCGGCAGGTTCAGTCCTCGATGTCGTCGGCGTCCTCGGTTGGGACACGCCGCCGGCGCGGGGGCTCATCGTCGTCATCGTCATCGTCGGAGCTTCCCCGGCGCGCCGCGGTCGCTTGCAGCTTTTCTTCGTTTTTCCGGTGCTGCTCCGCTTCAAGGCGCAAGGTTTGTTCGTCGAAATGCACCACAAGGTGGCGAATCACCGCTTCGGATAGGCGGAAATGCTGCTCGAGACGCCGGACGATCTCTGGCGGGGCCTCGAATCGCAGCAATACGTAACACCCTTCGGTGAATCGCCGCACTTCGTAGGCTAGCCGCCGCTTGCCCCAGATCTCCGAGCGCACGATAGCACCGCCATGGTTCGTCACCACGGCCTGGACCCCATCCGCTACCGTCTGGATCTCACCATCCTCCAAATCTGGACGGACGATGTAGAGCGCTTCGTAAGTTCTCAAAACTACTTCACCTCCTGAAACAATTGGGGATTAATGGGAATGCGCCCCCTGGGATAGGGGACACAAGAGCAGGCATTTTATCAAACACAACCCCGTCTCGCAACTTCCGATGAACGCAATTGCGAACCGCGAAAGAATGCCAATATGCGCAAACGCCCGGGCGTTCCTGCTGCGTCCCGCGCCAGGGCGCGTTCGCGTCCATTGGCGTTAATTGGCGATTCCTCCCCAACCACCTCGTGACCAGGCGCGTGCGTTTGACCCAAGCCCCCGCCGCACTCTATACTTAGAGAGTGTATAGTACCGTGGACTCGCTCTGGGGGCTTCTCCCGCGCTCCGTTGCCGGGAGAAGGGATTACCCTCAGCGCGGTTGTATGTCTTACGCAGGGTTTAGGCGTAAGCCGCTTTTTTCAGTCAATACCGTTTGAGGGGGCATGGCCTTCCGGCCCAAGGTTGACGGGGCGAAAGTTCGTGCCGTGAATAATTTTATGCAAGGGCGGACTCGAATAATCCCAGCGCAGCCCGCCTCGAAACAAGACAGGAGACGCAATTCGTGAAGAGAACGTTTCAACCATCCAATATACGGCGAAAGCGGACCCACGGATTTCTGGTCCGCAAATCAACCGCGGCGGGCCGCGCCGTATTGCGCCGCCGCCGGCAAAAGGGGCGGAGACGGTTGGCCCCGTCGTAAGCGCGGACGAGAATCAAGAAGACGGGCTCAAGGCTGCGGGAGCCCACGCGTTTCCCCGGGACGAACGGCTGACGCGCCGCGCGGAGTTTCTTCGGATCTATCGCGAAGGAGACAAGTATGTGGGCCGGGCGTTTGTACTGTACGTGCTTAAATCTCCAGGGCAGGGCCGGAAGATCGGTTTCACGGTATCGCGCAAGGTGGGCAAGGCGGTGACCCGCAACCGGGTCAAACGCGTCATGCGCGAAGTATACCGGCGGCATCGCCCCGAGTTGGCGCAAGGTGTTCACATCGTGGCCGTGGCGCGGCCCGCCGCGGCCAAGCTTTCGTATCAAGAGGCGTGGGCGGCTCTCCGTTCGCTTCTGCGTCAGGGAGGCTTGATTGGTGCGTAGGATACTCGTGGCGATTATCCGGCTGTACCAAATGGCCATATCGCCGTGGATAGGAAATAACTGCCGCTTTCTGCCCACTTGTTCCCAATACGCCATCGAAGCCATCGGGAAACACGGAGTCATCCGCGGGGGGCTTTACACGTTATGGCGTTTGGCGCGGTGCCAGCCTTTCTGCCACGGCGGGCATGACCCCGTCCCGTAACGGGGCCGCCGGTTTCGCGCCAGCGCGCGCATGGCCGGAAGGCCGGAACAACGAAACCCGCTCCTTCTAACGACAGCCCGCAAGCAGCCATGTACCCTCCCAGTGGCCGTGGTCCAACAGTGCCTGTTCAACAACTCGGAGTGACCCCCTAGTGTGGGAAGATAATCAAGACAAACGCGCGGCCCGTTCTCAGATGATTGGCATCGTGCTGCTTACGGTGCTGTTCATCGTGTGGATTCAGTGGCTCGCGCCCCGCCATGTGCCACAGGAAGACCCCGCCCCGGATCGCGTGGCGGAAGAGGCCCCCGAACCCGCGGACGACCCCGGTGTGGAGCCTCCTGCCGATACCGAGGATTTCCCCGATCCCGCCGATGACCCCGCGGATTTCTTACCGTCCGTGGCCACGGCGGAGGACGAGGACGAAGTTTACCTCGAGAATGATCGCTTGCGCCTGGTTTTCACGCCGGTGGGCGCGCGGCTGGTCCGGGCCGAGGTCAGGCTTGGCGCCGAAGACGAACAGTCGATACAGCTCGTGCCCGAGCCGGAGGAGGAGGCCGCCCATGCCGACGCCATCTATCCCCTGGGCGTGGAGTTCAACGACGACAACCTAGGCCAGCAGTTGGACCGGCGCGCGTGGGAATTGGCCGAGCATGACGAACGCCGTGCCGTGTTTAGCTTGGAGCTGCCAAACCACGCCGAAGTGCGCAAGGCGTTCGAGCTTGATCCCGCCGCCCATGTCGTCGATGTGGAGATTTCCTACCGCAATCTTGGCGATGAAACTCAGCAACTCGGCATGGACCGGTATCCATCCTACATCTTGCACTGGGGACCGAACATCGATTCGGGCGACACCGATCACCGGCTCATCCCCCAAACCCTGGTCTGGCGCCGGACGGGCGAACTGGATTCCATGACCACGGCCGATTTGGCTGGCGCCCCCGGCATGGTGCGCGGCGTGATGACCCTGCCGGAGCCGGAGTGGATCGCCGTGAAGAGCGCCCACTTCGTGGTCGGTTTCCGCGGGCTGCAAGAAGGAGCCGATGGCTGGGTGACCGGGGACGAGGACGCTTTCCGGTTCGGGCTGGCGAGTCCCCCCTTTCATGTAGCGCCCGGCGAGGAGCACGTGGATCAGTTCCAGCTTTACGTGGGACCGAGCGAAATGAACGCGCTAGGCGCGGCGTGGGCCACCTTGGACGAGGCCCTGCGGTTCTTCGAGTCGGATTGGTTCGCGTTCATGGACTCGTTCTCGAAGTTCCTGTTGGGGCTTTTGAATGGCGTCTACAGCGTCATCCCCAATTACGGCGTGGCCATCATCCTGCTGACCGCGGGGGTGCGGCTCATCATCCTGCCGTTGACGTACAAGCAGATGATGAGCATGAAGAAGATGCAGGCGCTCGCCCCGGAAATGGAGGAGCTGAAGAAGCAGTACAGCGAGGATCCCCAGGAACTCCAAAGGCAGACGATGCAACTCTACAAGGATCGGGGAGTGAATCCCTTGGCGGGGTGTCTGCCGATCTTCCTTCAGATGCCCGTGTTTATATCCTTGTTCCGCATGCTTTACGTGGCGTTTGAGTTGCGCGGAGCCCCGTTCTTCGCCTGGATCGACGATTTGTCGCAGCCGGATCGGCTCGCGCACTTCGCCGCATTGAGCGATGTGCCTTTCTTGGGCCACTTTGAGTACCTTAACGTACTGCCCATCTTGGCTGCGCTCACCATGATCACCAGCTTCAAGCTCATGCCTCAGGGCGCGGCCGCGCAGCATCCCCAGCAGAAGATGATCATGATGGCCATGCCCCTCGTGTTCAGTATAATCTGCTACAACTTCTCCTCTGGGCTGAATCTGTACATTCTTACCAGCACGCTGCTGGGCATTGCGCAGCACTTCGCCATCATGAAGTTCGGCGGCGAAGTGAACGTGGAGCCAAAGAAAAAAGATAAGAAGCTCCCGCGCAAGAAGCATTTCTACGACGCCGCCCAGCAGCGCAAGCGCCAGATGGCCAAGGAATCCCGCCGCCAGCAGCACGCCAACCCCAGCGGCGGCCAGGCCTCGAAGCGCAAGAAGCCCTCAAAGACCAAATAGACATAAGGAGACTACAGGCGATGCGATCCGTCGAAGTATCCGCCAAGACCCGCGAGGAGGCGATCGACGAAGGCCTGCGGAAATTGAACGCGGAACGGCATGAAGTGCATGTCGAAGTGCTTGACGAAGGCAGCTCGGGGTTTCTCGGATTCGGCGCCCGGCCCGTGCGGGTGCGGATGTCGGCCGAGGGCGAACCCCTGGAGGAAGAACAGGAACAAGCCCCGGAGCGCGGTAACAGGAAGGGACGAGGCGGTAAAAGAAGCGGAGATCAGCGGCGTTCCGCCCGCGCCAAGGAAGACGCCAAGCCCGCCGCCGGGGACGCGCCCGAGGCGGAGCCTTCATCCGCGCGGCCCCGCGCGGGCCGCACGCGCCAGGACGAGGCAGCGCCCGCAAAACCCGCCCCCCGGCCCTCGGCCCAGGACACCGGCAACGAGGCGGCCGCGCTCCTGGAGACGGTCATCCAGTACATGGGGATGGAAGCAACCGTCGTAAGCCAACAGCACGAAGACGGCAACATCCACCTCAACGTCGACTCACCGGATTCCGCCATCCTCATCGGCCGAAAAGGCCAGAACCTCTCCGCCCTTCAATACTTGCTCAACCGGATGATCCACAGCGAGGACGAGGAAGCCCCCGAGCGGATCATCATCGACGTGGAAGGGTATCTTGACCGGCGCAAGGCCCAGCTTGAGGAGCTTGCCCGGGAGACCGCGGACAAAGCCAAGGAGACCGGCAAGAGTCAGCGCGTCAAGCCCATGCCCCCGCAGGAACGCCGCATCCTCCACCTCACCTTGCAAGACGATCCCAGCGTCAAGACCTACAGCGTGGGCAGCGCCCAGATGCGCAGTGTCGTCGTGGCGCCCACAAACGAGGACGGAAATGCGGGCGGAGCCGCGAAGGCCAAGGCGGAGAAGAGCAAATCGGGCGAAGCCAAATCACGCTCACGCCGGTCCGGCGGGTCCCGGCGCGGCGGAAAACGGGGCGGTTCGCGCTCCGGCGGCGGAAAACGGTCCGGCCAGCGCTCCAATCGCGGCTAAGGCGGTGCGCCGGGTGGTTACATCCCCCCGGCCCTACGGGCCACCCGCTCCGCCCCAAGCAAGTTC
>PUOI01000102.1 GCA_003552765.1 Candidatus Hydrogenedentota bacterium
GACCCTGAGCCTTGCCCCGACACAGTAACTGGTGGCGCCGCCTCCTCCGGGGCCAAAAGAAGACACCCCACTTTCGGCGTTTATTACACATGTTTCGGCGCTGAATGTCAAGAAGTATAATCGTCCCCAATCGCCAGGGGAGGCGCTGTGCGCGGCGTTCACATCCCCCGGCCCTGCTGGCCGACCCCTTGTGACGGGGGAGGAGCAAGGGGGATGTTGTTCCCTGGAGCGGCCGCTTATCCTGCGGCTGGCGGGTATCTCTTGACTTGATCTGGTCCGCCGTTGATGGTATAAGCATTTACCCAGATTTCGCTAACGCCAGCCCTTCATATGCACAATGCCCCGAGGTATGTGACGCCCAGACGTTTCCATTCCTTCCCGCGCAACAATAAATACGGGAGCCCTGATCTCTGTTGCTATTATTTGTTTTATAATTGTTTTTCTGAAAAATATCTTTATGGCTATATGTTTGTTCACTTGACAGAAGGCCTATTTTGAATATATACTGTGATAAACACTACTCAGTAATTAGTTTTTCGGAAGAGGGGGCGGTTCCGTTTGTGTTCGAGTCGTCGTGTGTGCCCCGCAACCTAGTGGATTGCACTATGCACCGCTATACAAGGAGTGTCTATGTCTGAAATCGCATCCCCATTTTTGGTGCGCCAGCCCAACAAGACCGAACTGCGTCTCATGGACAGCGCTTTGAGTCTGTTTGCCGAGAAAGGTTTTGAGTCGACATCCGTGCGTGAAATCATTGAGCGCGCAGGCGTCACCCGGCCGGTACTGTACTACTATTTCGCGAGCAAGGAAGGCTTGTTCTCCAGGCTTATCAAATCGCGCATTCAGAATAGCGCCCAACAGATCGACACCATTTGCGGCGAGGTTGAAGGCTGCGCGGCGCGGCTTCGGGCTATTGCGCGGCACCTGTTTGAGCAAGCCGAGACAGAGCCCGCGGTGGTGCGGCTTACGCTTCAGCTGTTTTTCTCCCCGCCCGGACAGGGACCCGATATCGACAAGAAAGGGCTCTGGCAGGATCGCTTTGATCGGATCGAGAATGTGATTCGCCAAGGCATGGACAACGGCGATTTGAAGAAGGGTGATTCAAAAGAGGTGGCCATGGCGTATTGCGCAATGCTGGATATGCAAGTCCTGTCGCGGTGGGGGTCGGGGCAAGAACCCTTGACGCCAGAATTTGCTGACCGGCTGGTGAACCTTTTCTTGGAGGGGGCAGCCGTTTAGCGTTGACTTGGCGTTAGACGCCGCCTTTGTGAAGGATGGCCCCCTGGGTATTGAGCAGTTCAGAGGGGGAAGGAGGCCCCGCGGCCACGCCCGGATGCAACGCTGAGCCCCTTTTGGGGATAGTATCCAAATACGGGGTGCTTCGCCGAGCCGTGGCGCCCCGGAACAAATGGAAATCGCCATGGGTTGAACCGAGTATATGACAGCAGGACGCAACAGGCGCCGGTATAGCCAAGAAGAAGGCCGGGGCCTCCTATTCTTCGCAGTGCTTCTCTGTGCGGCAGGCGCCATTTCCAGTGGCGGCAAACTGCTTCACGAAACGTATCCTCAATACGCAGGCGTTCCTTTCAGAGGCGAACTCTGTGTCGCGCACGAAAACGCCGAACAAACCGCCGTCCATCCCTCTGGCGGGGCGGTCGATCTCCAAGCCGGGCAAACGCCCGTGTATAGGGAGACGCCCGCCTCCGCGATTCAATTCGTCAATCCTGAAGCGGTGACGCCCAGGCTGGAGGAAGGGCGGCTTTACGACGTAGTAAGGCTTCCTTTCTTGGTCGCCCTCGAAAACTATGCCATCGAGGAACAGCCTTCGCCTCTGCGGTTTCTCGAGACACGGGGGCCTGAAGGCGCCGGTCACATGCCGATCTCGCAAGGAGATCGCGTGGAATTGAACGGGAGAAGCGGGGAGGTCACGGCGATTCAGCGCTGGAGCGGGCTGATTCGCGATCCGCGCGGACAGACCATGGCGTCCATCTCCTTGCGGGAGCAGGGCACGTCCTGGAGCGACCGCATCTTTCTTACCGAGGGCGCATGGAGCACGATGGAGCCCGATACCGGCCTGTATTTGGAGTGGAAAGCGAATGAGGAAGCCGCCGCCGAACAGGCGCAGAGTCCGCTGCCGGACCTGGATGATGCGCGCTGGGGCGCGGTGGAGGGCGCGGTGGTCCACTGGTTCGGGTCGTTCTTGCCCGGCTCCGGCGTCATGCTTTCCGACGGCTCCATTGTAACCCTCCTTGCTTACGAGGAGCAGCATGGCGAACACGAGGCGCCCGCCATCCTTGTGGAAGTGGAACAGGGAGATGAGCACACCCGCGAATGGTATTACGCCAACGATTACAGCCATGGAGACGCCGTGCGGTTTGAGTATCCCGGCAAGCTTCCGCGCGCCATAGCCCTGTATCCTTGGCGGCAAGGCGCCGCGCAAGCCGCGGCGTATCGCCAGGGGGACGTGGTGGATAGCCAGCGCCTGGAAGAAGGCGGCGTGTGGCGGGTCGATGAATTTGATCTTGAGCTTCGCCTGGACCAGGTCTTGGAGGACGCCGTTCCCGTGCATCAACGCGAGTCTCCCTTCAGCGAGGCCATTATCGAGCTGGGAGACGAGACCCTCCATCTGCGGGAGGGAGAGGCCGTGCGAATGGACGACTTGTTGCTGGAGTTTTCCACGCAAACCCCTCCACCTGTCATGCGGTATGCGTTGCGTATCATCACTCCGGAAGACGGTGCGGACATCACGGCTGAGCTTCGCGCCGGCGAAGAAGTCCGCGTGGGCTCTTGGATTATCCGGCAAGGAGTAGTGGATCCCCTTGCCTTGGACAAGGCCTTGCTCGAAGTCGAGTACGCGCCAGATCCCACCCCCCTCTGGATTGGAGGTGGCCTGGTGGCGGCGGGGTTAACGCCGTTCCTAGGGCTCGCCGTGGGAAGCTGGAAGCGCCGCCGAAGAAGAGCCAAGTTTTCGAGGGCCGGGTAACGCGTATCCCAGCGCTACACGCCTCCTTTTTGCCGCCGGGCGGCAACAGCCGGGTTGTGTTCGCGGGCGGCGCGCCGGTAGACTATGGCCTCGTATGACGTCACGGAACCCCATCACAATCGCCATCCTCATACGCGCCGGGCTTGTGCTTGTGCTTCTCGCCGCCGCCGCGGGCGCGGGCCTGTGGCTTGCGGAAGTGACAGCCCCTGCCCGAAGATTGCCCGTCAATGGCCTGCTTGACCAACAGCCCAGGCCGGAGGCGCGGGATGAGCGCGAGCCCGCCGAACCTAGTCATCCCGTGGCCGAGGCCCCGCTAGGCCTTTTCATTCGCCTCGACTCCTCGTCCGACCTGGAATTGGCGCGGCGGCAGATGGAGATGGCCACCGAGGCCGGGATCAACCGGTTCACCCTCAGCGCGCCCTTCCCATGGCCGGAACGTTCCGGCGCGCTGGACATCATGTGGGAGCGCCTGGAAATCGCCGCGGAGGTCAATCCGGATGCCGCGGTGCTGCTCTACCTCGAACTTGACCCGCCCCGGGACTGGCTTGAGGCCCATGAGAGCGCCAAGGCCATGTACGGCGGGGATGCGCGAAGCCACGTGAGCATCGCGTCCAATGAATGGCGCGATGAACTGGAAGCCGGGTGGGAAACGTTGGGAGACGCCCTGGCGGACCATCCGATGGGCGCGCATGTCGACGGCTTCATCTTGGCGTGTTACGACGACGGCCAGTGGCGGACCGGCGACGCGTTTGACGAGGGGGACGAGAATGCCGCCGCGTTTCGGGCTTGGCTGGAACGCCTGTACGAAAGTGACGAGGCCCTGCAAGAGGCGTGGGCGGATGAGGACGTGACCCTTGAGGACGCGAGCCCGCCCAGCCGTCCGGAAGACAATGGCGCTCCGTTCCTTGAACCGCCCGAAGACCAGCCGGTCATTGATTATCTGCGGTTCGCGTCGGAATTCCGCGCCGAACGTATTGCGGAATTCGCGGCCCTGGCCAAGACCCACGGGGGCGCCGAGCGGGATGTATTGGTTCCCTACGGCTACAGTCTCGAGCTGACCAACAACAAGGCCGGTCATTTTGGGTTGGCGCGTTTGCTGAACAGTCCCGTGGACGGATTTGTCAGCCCGGTTTCCCAAGTGGACCGGGGCATTGGCGGAACGGGCGGGTTCATGGGACCCGTGGATAGCGTCATACGCCATGGTAAGCAATGGCATCTCATCGACGATACCCGCACGGGCATCATCCATGACCCCGATACCGGCGAGGCTAGCCGGATGGAAGGCATCCGCGCCGGCGATATCTACAATGTGCAGGCCCGCAACTTCGCCAGCGCGCTGTCTCATGGCCTGGGCCTCATGTGGGCCGATCCCGCGGGGGAGGGCGCACTGTATGACCCTCAGATGTGGGAGCGCTTTGAAGGCATGCGGGAAAGTTACGGCCGTCTGCTCGGGGCGCGCGAAACGGAAGGGAGAAGCGTGAGCGGCGCTCCAGGTCCAGGGCGCACCCAGTTGGCGGTTGTCGTTGACGAACGCAGCCGGGCCTATTACCGTGACAGCGATGGACTCAACGAGAGCCTGCTTCACGGTGCGCGGGAAGCGGCGCTCCGCTCGGGTGTCCCCGTCCAATTCGTGCTGCTGTCGGATATCCTAGAGGGGCAAGGCCCGGATGCGGCCGTCTATCTGTTCCCCAACACGTTCTACTTGCCCGAGGCGGATCGCGAGACGCTGCACGCCTACCTTGAGGATCGCCGCGCGGCGGCCATTTGGCTCTATGCGCCGGGCTATCTCGACCCGGAACCACACGTGGACCACATCGCCGCGACCACACGGTTCGACGTGTTCTCCAGCGATGAACCCGTCTTGGGAGAACACACCTTCAAGCTATCGGGCCGGCTATTCGAGGAAGACCAAGTCATCGGCTCGGGCCGCGAACTCGATCCCGCGTTTTATATGGAGGCGGAGGAAGGCAATGAGCTAGCCGCCTACGACGCCACCGGCGAGACCAGCATCGGCATCGCCTTTTTGGAGGGTGGCTGGACCTCGATTTATGTGGCCGATCCCTGGATATCGCCCCGTCTCTTGCGTGAACTGCTCTACCTGCTGGGGGAACACGTCTATTTCCCCTCGTCGCCTCCTCACTTTTTCGACGCCGCCTTCTTTGGACCCGAGACCATGACGTTGCACGCCAACGCCTCGGGAGAACGGCGCATCAACCTGGGATGGGCCTTCATGGTCCGCGATTTGTTGAATCCCGCCGCCGGGTGGCCTCGGCGCAATCGGCTGGATCTTCCCATGGACACTGGCGACACCCGCATCCTCGAACTCATCCCCGCGAATGACCAATAGAAAAAGCCCCTCTCTCCGTCCTCGGCCAAGGACCTTTGAGAGAGGGGCGCACGTTTCTATTCATACGGGCTTGTGCCCGCACCATCCACTACTGGTTATTCAGGCTCACCGTCTTCGGGCGGAGGAGCCGGAGCCCCTTCCCCGTCTCCCGGACCGCCGGGTTCCGGACCGGGAGCATCAGGCTGTTGCTGAGGACCGCCAGGTTGCTGCTGAGGGCCGCCAGGCGCTCCTCCGGGCTGCTGGGGGCCGCCGGGCTGTTGGCCGGGCGCTCCAGGTTGCTGTTGGCCAGGTGCGCCAGGCTGCTGTTGCTGCTGCTGGGGACCGCCGGGCTGCTGACCGGGACCGCCCATGCCAGGCTGTTGGCCCATCTGCATCTGGCGGAACATCTCCCGAATTTCCATCAACCGCCGGCGATCCTCGGCCGAGTCCCGGCGTTCGTCCTCGGGAACATAGATTTCGACGGAATCCCGCGTCTCCGCAATCGGGTCCTCATCCAGTAGCAGCTCCTCGTCGTCCGGAAGCGCATCTTCATCGGGAACGGCAAAATCATCCACGGGTTCATCGATCATCGGATCGTCCGCCTCAATTTCCGGAAGGTCGAGAGGGTCTGTGTCGTCTACTTCTGGTTCGACCTCTGGGAGACCGATATCCTCCATCGGTTCGTCGAGCATTGGGTCTTCGACGCCGGGCTCGGGGGCCATCTCAGGCTCGGGAATAGCGGGCGGCTCCGCCACATCCAGTTCGGGTTCGACTTCAGGGGCGTCAAACTCTTCAAACCTCGGCGCCATCAGCGGTCCGTCGGCTTCCGGCGTTACATCCTCTTCCGGCTCCTCACGGGTGGGCTCGGGAGGCTCCACAATGGGCTCGTCGGGCGTCACTTCCTCAATACGCTCCTCCACGCGCGCTTCAGGATCCACACGCTCCAGCCCACGGGCTTCATGCCAATCCCTCAACAGCTGTTCGCGATGATCTGGATCGGGATGAATCCGCACATCGTCCGAGTCGACCTCGTCCCGGCGCACCGTAATGATCTCGCCGCTATCCGGTACTTGGATGTAGTAGAGGTGCTCGGACGCGCGGATGTAAACATCCTCGTGTTCAACGCCATCCGGCGTCACGATGGAATCAGCGGCAACGGCTCCCGCCCACAACATGCCGGCGGCGGCTGCCAGGGCAAGGACACGGCCCCACGTTCGCGGGCTTGCCTCGCCCGGTCTCCGTTTCTGCTTACTATCAACTGCAAATCGCATTGGTGATACCCCCATTTCTCAGGCTCGCATGCCTGTGTTGGTATTTGAGACAAACTAAACTGTGTGCCTCTCCATAAAGTATAACGCAAACGGCGGCGTATTCGTCAAGTTAGCGATAGCAATTCGGCATGAATGAACGATATGAGGCATCCTAATCTCCTACACTACATATCGGGCTTGCTATATGAAGTAATGCTGCTCTTTACAATGCATTGCACATCGTAAAACCGAGCGCCATAACCCTTTCGCACGTTAATCTCCCCCCAACCGCCGGATACGGCTTTGGATTGGGGAATCCCTCCCTTTGACGGGGGATGTTGTTCCCTGGAGCAGCCGCTTACCCGGTGATTGGGGTCTCCCGTCCTTCTGGCGAAACGGTCCCCAAATCGTATAGAATAGCGCCCGCCATGGGAATCGAACAGTTTGCGGAACAGGAGAGCGCCCGCCTCGGTGGGCGGCTGACCGGACTCTACGCCCGGACGTTTCTCGCGTACCTGCTGGCCATGATAGGGCTGTGGGCCGTGGGGGTTGAGGCGATCTTTTATCATCCCACGCCGTTCTATGCCCAGTACGATCCCGTTTTTCCGGGCTTTCCAAGTGTCGTAATAGTTATTCTATTGCTTTGGGGAACCTACCTGCTCCTCAGCGCCTTGTTTTCTACGTACCGGGGCGATGGGAAACCGCCCCGGCCGTGGGTGTTTGCCGCGTTTGGCGGCGTGGCGGCCGTCACCGGCGTCATACTCGTTGTCCAAGGCATTCGCGCCGAAGCCGCGTTCATGGCGCATGCAAGCCGCGTTTGGGAGGCGCTGGGCTGGCATCTCATCCCGATTTTTCTCTTCGCCGGCTTTCTAGGATTGTTCCTTACGTTTCTGCCTCGCCTCAACTGGTTCGGTCAGGCCCCAGAGGATCCCCGCGCGACGCGCAGGTTCTTGGCGGGACTCATTTTGTTTTGCTTCCTGTTTTCCGGCGCGATCGCCATGATCCGGGGCGGGCCGGACGGCATCAGCCAGGCCTACGAACGGCGCGACAGCGAGTTCATAGGCGACATCGGCACTGGGGGCAGCATCCGGGGTCTGTTCAGCGAATACGAACGCTTTCACGGAATCCTCTCCATGCACTCGAAAGTGCATCCGCCCGGTCCCATCGCCCTGTTGTGGATCCTCTCCTACGGGGTGGGCCAGAGCGCGATGGGGCTGTCCCTGGCCACGATGGCCTTCGGGAGTTTGGCGATCGTTCCGCTGTATTTCTGGGGGCGCGATCTCATGGGGCATGGGGCCGCGCTCACCGCCTGTCTCCTATATGCGTTCGTCCCCACCATTGTGTTGTTCACCGCGACCAGCGCGAACATCCTGTTCATGCCGTTCACCATCGGCACGCTTTTTCTGTTCTGGCGGGCGCTGCACCGGGCTTCCGGATGGTACGCGGTGGCGGCGGGGGCGGGCTACGGCATTATGTCGTTGCTGTCGTTTAACCTCATTGCCGTGGGCGCGTTCTTCGGCATCGTGGGCTTGTGGCGGTTGGCCCAGCCCCGCATGCGCTGGGCGGTCATCCAAACCGCCGCGGTGATGCTGGCGGTCTTCCTGGGGTTCCATACCTTGGTGTGGCTGTGGTCGGGCTTCGACATGATCGAGACGTTCCACATGGCGAAGGCGCAATTCGACATGGATCAGCATCAGCTCGAGCAACTCAGTCCACGCTATCCGCAATGGGCGTGGGTGTTTCTGAATCCAGCGGCATGGTTTTACTTCGCGGGCATCCCCGTCTCAGTCCTCTTTGTGTGGCGTCTCTTTAACCTTCCCTCATCGAAGGGGGACAGGGGGACGTCGCCAGATTCCGATTGCAGGGGCCTCGTCTTGGCATGCTTCCTAACGCTTATCGCCCTGAATTTCCTGTATCTCGGGCGGGGTGAAGGCGAACGCAGCGCCATGCATATCATCCCCTTCCTTGTCATTCCCGCTGCTCACGCGCTCCACCAGATGGGAAGCCGGGCGAGAACCTTCGCGGCCTTGCTCGCCACGCTGGCTTTTCTCGCCTTCCAATGCTGGTTCACGGAGAGCTACTTCTACACGTACTGGTGACGGCGCATGTGGCATGGTAAACGGGTGTCCGTTGTCTTTCCCACCTACAACGAGAAGGAATCCATCCGGGATGCCGTTGCGGACTTCTTCGCTTCCGGCTACGTGGACGAGATCGTGGTGGTGAACAACAACGCCGCCGAAGGCACCGACGCCGAGGTGGCGGGCAGCGGCGCCCGTATCGTCCACGAACCCGCCCAGGGCTACGGTCACGCGTTGCAACGCGGCATGGCGGAAGCCCAAGGCGATATCATCATCCTCGCCGAACCCGACGGCACCTTCTCCGGCGAGGATGTCATCAAACTGCTGGCCTATTCCGACGACGTCCCCGTGGTGTTTGGCACCCGCACGCAACGCGAGCTGGTGTGGCGCGGCGCCAACATGGGCTTCTTCCTAAAATGGGGCAACTGGGCCGTTGGCAAACTGGTCGAGTTCCTCTTCAACACCACCCTCCTCACCGACGTGGGCTGCACCATGCGCCTGTTCAGCCGCGACGCCTACGAACACCTCGCGCCACACTTCAGCGTCGGCGGCTCGCACTTCGGCCCCCAAATGCTTCTGCTGACCATTCTGGCGGATATCCCCTTCATTGAGATTCCGGTGACCTACCGCCAACGCGTCGGCGAATCCTCCGTGACCGGCAGCAAACTCAAGGCCCTCGCCTTGGGTAGCACGATGATCGCCATGATCCTCCGCTACCGCCTCCAGTCCTGGGCGGGCCGCCGTTTTCTCCCCCCTTGGCCCCATCCGCATTATCGATAAGGCCGCGCCCCTTTGGTCATCCCCGCGCCCCCTTCGTCATCCCCGCGCAAGCGGGGATCCACCCCCCAACCCCGAGCGGAACGCGGAGGGTTCTGGATTCCCCCTTGCGGGGATTCAGGGCCGGTCTTCGGCATGGTCAATAGCCGCTGAATGCAGCGCTTCCCAAAGTCCACTGTACGTTCCATGGTGAATCCCCTTGCGGGAATGACGGGGGCGCTGGGCGCAGCCCCCGGCCTGAAAGGCCCATAACACAACAGCACAGGGCAACGCCCTGTGAAATAGGATGTCCCCCCCTGGTCAAGCCCTGAAAGGGCGGCACATTCACCGCCTATGTGACGCCCTTTCAGGGCTAACGGCCGGGGGGCCTCCATTCCCAGGGCGATTGCCCTGGGCTGTTATGTTGCCGGCCCGTTGGGCCTCTTGGAACCGTACATCTC
>PUOI01000200.1 GCA_003552765.1 Candidatus Hydrogenedentota bacterium
CTGGGTTGCACGGGCTTCCAGCCCGTGATTCATGGCCTGGAAGGCCATGCCACCTCTAAGCGCGGTCAACAAGTTTAGGCTTGACGCTCCACTGGCGCCTCTTCAGCTCCTGCTATGGGGATGCCCCACCCCTACCGTCATCCCCGCGGAAGCGGGGATTTAAATCCCAAGCGTAGCACACGCCCCGTGGATCCCCGCTTGCGCGGGGATGACGGCGGGGGGCAATCTCATGCATAACGCATATTACAACAACTCGCCGGCACAGGTCGGTGGACTGGGTTGCACGGGCTTCCAGCCCGTGATTCATGGCCTGGAAGGCCATGCCACCTCTAAGCGCGTTCACTTCGGCGGTCACAACAAATCTAGGCTTGACGCTCCACTAGTAGAAGTACGAGAAGGCCGCCACGGCAAGCATAACAAATCCGGTGAACAGTTTCGCGAAGATCCCGCCGGCTTTGCCGAGGGCTGCTCCGATGCCCGCCCAAACGCTGTCGCGCACGTACCGCTCTTTCACGAGGTATTCATAGAGCGCGGCCGCGGCGAATCCGCCCGCCAACGCGCCCAAGAGCGAGCCCACAATGGGAAACACGGGGGTCCCCGCGATGCCCCCAAGAATGCAGCCCGCCACGATGTAGAAGAACGCCTCTTTCGACCCGCCGAATGCCGCCGCCCCGTAGCTGGCCGCCGCCGCCTCAAGCACTTCGCCCGCGATGGCGAGTGCGAGCAGGATGCCGAGGGTAAGCAAGCCGAAGTGCTCGAAGCCTGACAGGACCCACACCGCCGTGACGGCCCCCAGGATAAGCCAGTTGCCAAATAGGCCGAGGGAATTGAGCGCAATCGCCACGATAACCACCAGGCCGAACGCGATCCAGCCCAGGACGTGCAGAATACCCTCCATGTATTCCATGGCGTGCCGTGAATCCTTGCGCGGTTATTGGCTCCTGAATCCGGGGTGGGTTAGCTCGTGCGAAGCCCTTGAATCCGCAGCTTGAGGTCGCGCGGGCTGGTGGCGTGGTGCAGCGCGGTCTGAGCGTCGATCTTCTCTTCCTTGTAAAGCGTGTACAAGGCCTGGTCAAAGGTCTGCATGCCGTATTGATCCGAACCGTCCTCGATAAGTTTCACGATATCGTGAAAGCTCTTCCCTTGTTCGATGAAGTCCCGCACGGTGCGGTTGCCCACCAAGACCTCCGCGGCGCAGGCCCGCCCCTTGCCGTCTTGGCGCGGCGCAAGCCGTTGGGAGACGACCGCCCGGAGCACGCTGGCGAGCTGTTTGCGAATCTGAAGCTGCTGGTGCGGCTCAAAGAAGTCAATGATGCGGTTCAACGTCTCCACGGCGTCCACCGTGTGCAAGGTGGAGAAGACCAAGTGGCCGGTTTCCGCGGAGGCGAGGGCGGTTTGGACGGTCTCCGCGTCGCGCATCTCGCCGATGAGAATGACATCGGGGTCCTGGCGCAGGGCGGCGCGCAGGGCGTTGGCGAACGAGAGGGTATCGTGGCCCACGCTGCGTTGCGTGACGATGCCTTCCTTGTCCCGGTGAACGAATTCGAGGGGATCCTCGATGGTGACGATGTGCACGGAGCGATTGGTGTTGATCTCGTCGACCATGGCGGCGAGCGTGGTTGATTTCCCGCTGCCCGTCGGGCCGGTGACGAGAACCAGGCCGTTGTTGCCATGGCAGATCTTGCGCAACACCTCCGGCAAACCGAGGTCCTTGAGCGGGGCGATCTCCAGGGGGATGGTGCGCATAACGATACGTGTGTCACCGTCGTCCTTGCACGCGTTCACGCGGAACCTGGCCCGTTTGTCGAGGGAGCAGGACGTGTCCAACTCCAGCAATCGGTTGAACCGCTCCACGTCGGCGGCGCCGGCGATGGCCTCCAAGAACGCCATAATGTCCTTCTCGTTGAGCACCTTGTCGGGGAGCCGGATCAGTTCTCCGTCCACGCGGTAAAGCGGCGGGCACCCGGCCTTGAGGTGGATGTCCGAGGCCCGCCGGTAGAACGCGCCTTCCATCAAGGTTTGAAGCCGTTCTTCCACATCATCCATGGGAATTTCCTTTTTCCTGGCCATTGTAGAGCGCATTCGGGGAATGCGCGCACGGTCCAACACGCGCCGAAGAAGCCGTCTTCGCGCCTACGTAACCTTTCGGACTGTGGGCTCCAATACTTGAGTCAGTCCGTCAGCGCCAGGCCTGGGTTGGCGGATCCATCAAGCCCTCCGGCGTGGCCGTGGAGCCAGCGGGAGTAACCCGCGGCCGCTATCATGGCGCCGTTGTCCAAGCACAAACTCAACGGCGGAATATGCACGGCGGCGTCCAGCTCACGCGTGGCCCGTTCGCGCAACAGGGCGTTCGCCGCGACGCCTCCCGCGACAATAAGCGTCCGGGCCCCCGTCTGGGCCAGGGCCGCCTTCGTCTTCGTGAGCAACTGCTCGACGGCGGCGCGTTGAAAGCTGGCGGCGACATCGGCGGTGGCGTGACCGTTGCCGCGCACGTCGTACAAAACGGCGGTCTTCAGGCCGCTGTAGCTGAATTCGAGGGAATCGCTCTGATTCATGGCTCGGGGAAACGCCACCGCCTTGGGGTCGCCCTCTTCCGCGGCCTTCTGGATGGAGGGGCCGCCGGGATAAGGCAAACCGAGGAGCCGCGCCACCTTGTCGAAGGACTCTCCCACGGCATCGTCCCGCGTGGACCCCAGTATCGTGTAGTGGTGTGGCCTGGGGCAGTCAATGAGGCACGTGTGCCCGCCGCTTACAATGAGCGCAAGAAAAGGAAACTCGGGCGGGTTGTCCGTCAGAAACACGGAGAAGATGTGGCCTTCGAGGTGGTGCACGGGCACATAGGGGACGCCCCAGCTATAGGCCAACGCCTTGGCGAAGTTCACCCCGACCAGCAGGCTGCCCATTAGGCCGGGGCCACAAGTCGCAGCCACGGCGTCGATGTGTCCGCCCGCGTCCGCAAGGGTCTTGGCCGTGAGCTGATGGATGCACTCCGTATGGCGGCGCGACGCGATTTCGGGCACGACCCCGCCAAAGACGGCGTGCGTCTCCACCTGCGAGGCCACCTGCTGCGCCACGACACGCACGCCGTCGCTCACCACGGCGATCCCGGTCTCGTCGCATGACGTCTCGATTCCAAGAATCTGGCTCATGGCGCCACCAATTCCGAAACGGGGACCAGTTCGATGCCTTCTTCCTCAAGAAGGAGCAACAACTCGCCAATAATGTCCGCGAACGCGGTTTGAAAATGCCCGATTCCCACCGCTTTCCCTTCTTCCGTGGCGTAATCCATCAACTCCTCGAAGGCGCCGCGAATGGCTTCCTCGTCCCGGTCGTGGTCCAAGAAGACGTTCCGGCGAATGGCCGGTACGCCCATCTCCACCGCCGTGTCATACGCGATGGACTCCGGCGAGGTCACGCTGTCCACAAAATACAGTTCCTCTTCGCGCAACACGTCAAGAAAGGCCCTCATTGCGTTCTCATCCTCGGTGAACGCCGAGCCCGTGTGGTTGTTGACGCCGTCCGCCCCGGAGATATCCGCCAAGGCCCTTCTGGTAAGCTCGGCGATCTCCTCCGCATCCATATCCGTACGGATCTCCCCGGGATAGATCACGTTCTCGTTACCCGCCTCCATCGGCATGTGCAGCATCACCTCAAAGCCTTTGTCCCGCGCCCGCTCGGCGAGTTCGGACCCCGCCGGGGTGTAGGGGAGGATGGCGAGGGTCAGCGCGGCGTCCGCGGCCAGAATGTATTCGGTCCGTTCCCCGCCGTAGCCGCCGTCGTCTACGATGATGCCGATGCGCGGCGGCTCATCCCCGGCTTCCGCCCCGGCCGCCGGCTCTTCTTCCTCCAGGCCGGGCTCCTCTCCGAACTCTTCCTCCGGCTCTTCTGGCGGCTGCGGCGCGGGCCGCTCCAACCCCTCGCGTTCGGCCAGTTCGGCGTCCGGCGCGATGTGCAACTCCACCCAGGGGCAGTCATTCACCCGCCAAACATAGGCCCGGTGATAGGCGTGAACAGGCTCGGCCAAGGGTTCGCGTTCAAAGCCGTTCACGCCAAGGGGAAGCTCCAATTCGTCGAGCTGCTGTTCAAGTTCGTCCAGATCGGCGGGTTCCGCCAATTCGGCCACCACGCGGCGGCGTTGACACGGCTCGATCTCCGCATCCAGCGGTTCCGGCTCCCATTGCTCGATAGCGCTCAGGGGGACTTCGCTCGTTTCGAGCCATTCCACTAGCGCCGCGGCGAGATCCCCGGCCAAGCGGGCGTGCTCGGGTTCGGGTTCCGGTTCGGGCTCGGGCGGCGGAGGAGGCGCATGGAGCCGCACTTCGGCAATGTCCCGCCCTGCGTACGCCAGCCGGTACGTCCGGATATCGCCGGCCTCGTCTTCCGGGAGCACGGCCGCATTGCGGAGTGTCATGTTCCGGATCACGACACGGCCGAGCCCGTCGCGATTCAGGCGCTCCGGCACGGCCACATCAAACTCGGTGTAACGCCATACAATGTTGTCGCTGGCGAGGTTTTCGGTCTCGTAACCCTGAATGCTTTCAGAGGGCACGCCCGCATCAAGCAGGGAATGCCGCAACTCGGCATGGAGCGCGTCCGCCTCTCCGCGCAGGTCCAGCGGGCGGCTTTCCAAGTACAGGGAGGTGAACACAAACGCCCCCACCACGCCCGCGAGCGTCAGGGCGAAGCCCGTGAGAAGGCGAATCCATGGACGGAAATCGCGGGATTCGGAAGGTTGGGGCGCCTCGGGTTCTTGGGACCGCGCGGGCCCCGCGCCGGCATGCTCCATCAAAAGTCAACCCACTCCACACTGTCAATGGGATGGCCCAGGAAACGCGCCCCCACATCGGCGAACGCCTCTGGACTATCCGTCACTTTATACTGAAACGAGGGAATATTGCCGGACGGCGCGGCGAGGCCGATCCCTTCCAGGACGCCTTCAACCACCGCCGCCGTGGTCTCCGCACTGTCAACCAGCTCCACCTCCGGCCCCATCACCTCTCGGATGACGGGTTTGAGCAAGGGATAATGCGTGCAGCCGAGCACCAGCGTATCGATCCCGAGTTCCTTCAACTCATCGAGATACGCGCGGGCAATGGCTTCGGGAATGCCGCCATCGGTCCACCCCTCGTCGGCCAATGGGACAAACAGAGGACAGGCCTTGGCGTGAACGCGCAGACCAGGGGCCAACGCCATCAAGGCGTCTTGATACGCCGCGCTGCGTATGGTGGATACCGTGCCGATGACGCCCACCGTCCCGGTTCGCGTTCGCTCCACCGCCAAGCGGGCGCCAGGCTCGATCACGCCCAGCACGGGCACATCCAGCTCGTCCCGCAGGGCGTCAAGGGCATGGGCCGAGGCTGTATTGCACGCGACAACAAGCAGTTTGACGTCTTGCTTCAGCAAGATCCCCGCACAGGCGAGGGCATAGCGTGTCACCGCCGCGCCGGACTTGCTGCCATAGGGAACGCGGGCCGTGTCCCCGAGATAGATGAGTGATTCCTCCGGCAAGCGCCGCCGTATCGCGCGGAACACCGTCAAGCCGCCAACGCCGGAATCAAAAACTCCGATGGGCGCCTCCGCGTCAGACATTGCCCTCGTCCACGGCTGGCTGGCCGCTTTCCCAATCGCGGTCGCGCCGCACGGGATCATCGAAGTCGAAATGGGTCGAGAAGGATTGGTGGGGCGATGCGCCCTCGATGAGTATGCGCACCCTATCCACGGGGGTGTCTCCGTTCTCCTGGGCGGCGCCTTGCGTCAACGTGTGGACGATGCCATGCACCAGCAAGGCCTCCGACGTCGCGCTCTTGGGAAGGTCTTGCAGAAGCTCGCGGGAAAAATCCACCACCAGTTCGCTGTCCCCCATGAGGTATACGGCGCGCACCTCCGCGCTGGGCGGGGCAATGGGGGACAAGCCCGAGGCGGGTCCCTCGATCAGGGCGTTCAATAGACGGCGCGCGTTGTCCGTCTGCTCGCCGCCGAGATGGATGCGCCGCCGTTCCGCGGTGAGGCCCGATCCGTCCGTTTCGGCGAAGTAGAGCCGCACCTGCCGGCGTTGCACGGGATCGGGCGCGACGTACTCCTCGTCCCGCGCCTGTTGGTCCGTAAAGGGCGTTTCGGGCAACGACAACGACAGTTCGCCCCCGGCCAGCAACTGATGAGCCAGCAAAACCAGACTGAAAACCAGAAACAGCGTGAGCATCGCCCACGCCATCATCAGTCCCCGTCTCAGGAACTGTCCCCGGTCTTGACTACCCACTTCCGAAATCCTTCCCAGCCGCGGTTATCCGCTGGCATCGTTTAATACTCAGTGCATTTCTCAATAGATCAGGCTGGCGCGCTCCCGCCATTACCCGTCCACGGCGTCATGGTAGGCGCGAATACTCTCGGCCAAGGCCTCGGCTACCCGCCGAAGGTAGGAGCTGCTCGACAAGTCCGTTTCGCCGCCGCCATTCGTCAACACGCCGATTTCGGCCATGACGGAGGGCGCATCCAAATGGCGCATGACCCGGCACCGCAACGGGGCCGCGCGCCGCACCGTATCGCCGGTCTCCCGTTCCAAGGCCTCCGACATGAAGGAGGCCCATTGTTCGCTCCGGTTGACCCGCTGCCGTTGAAGCGCCCGTTCCGCCGTGCCGCCGCGCTCCCCAAGCGGAGAGGCGGTCTCGTATCTCGGAAAATACAAGGCGTGCCCCGTCATATCAGGCGACAGCCCAGCTCCCGTGTGGATGGATAGAAACAGATCGCCGCCATGCCGTTGGGTCATCGCCCCCCGCTGGCTGGTGGTGAGTTCCGCGTCATCTTCCCGCGTGAGCCGGATGGCGATGCGGTCATCGTTCTCGAACAGGCCGCGCAGTTCCAAGGCGATGGCAAGCGTGACTTCCTTTTCCGTAAGTCCGTTCTCGCCTATCACGCCTGAGTCGCCTCCCCCATGCCCGGGATCCACTACCACAAGGAAAGGCTCCGGCGGGGCTGGCGGCTCGGGCGCCGGTTGCAACCGGGGCGGCATGTCGTCAAACGGGGGAGCCGGCGGGGTATCTCCCTCGTCCGGGGGATCATCCTCCTGGAGGGGGGAAGGCTGCAACGTGGGACCGGGCTCCTGAGCGGGCGCAACGGCCAATAGATCGTTTTCCGGCGCCGGGGCCACAGCGGGTTCACCCCGGTCCAGCACCCTCACGGCGGTCCCAAAGGCGCGCCGGAACAAGGACTCCACATCATCCACGGCGATATGCGGCTCACCCTCCACCACGCGCCAGGGCTGCGTCAATTGAAACGCGCCCCGCGGCCCCTCAACATCCCGGCTGCCTCCTTGAACCCACGCCCGTTCCGGGCCAAGCTGAATACGGAAACCGGTCTCGAAGGCCTCCAGCGTGGCGCCCAGCGGATCAAGAAGGCCTCGGATGGGAACATATCCGTCTCCCATAAAGAGACGGGGCTGCTGCGTGACTTGCTGGGAGCCCTGAGGCAGGTCGATCAGGAAGCGGGCCTGGTTGGACGCAGCGAACGCCATGCACGCCGCCGCCACGGCCAGCAGGAGGCCCGCCGGCAACCGGTAAGAAACCGCCTTTGACCGAGCGTTAGTCGCGGCTCCCTTCCAAATTGATAATCCGTTGCTGAATGATGGGGCTATCGGCGGGATCATGCGTACTCCCGGTTGGGGGGCTTACCCATACCAGGACAAGCCCCAGTATGACGAAAAGGCCAATCAGTATGACAAGCCCAATTCGGTCGCGCTTTGTCATCATGGGTCAGTGTATCCTTGTTGTGGAAGCCGTTCAAGCTTTCCACCCTCGGGCCCCGGTCAGCCGGTCCAAGACCTGCCGGGGCTCCACCCTATTATCCACGGTTCACGGCGGCAGTTCCACCCCGAACCTTCGTTCGTTTCAACGAAAGCCGCGCGCATGCCCGATGCCAGCGGTTCCGCCCGCGCTCCGCCCATTCCAGGCCGCGGGGGTCCCTTTTGTCACACACGGCGCTTCTTCTCTATGGTGTCCCGCACACGGCCGCTCGAATGAGGCGTGGCGGCTCCCGATCCCTGGGCACTGGCCGCCGGAGCGAATGAATCGGCCTCCGTCTCCTTCGGCGGAAGCTTAATGCGTGACTGCTCGTGAAGGATCTGCGTGTTGAGTTCGGTCAGGCACGCCTGACAGAGCCGTTTGGTGACGCTGATGGCGGGTTGCCCGCACCGTCCGCACGCCACCGGTTCCTGCGAGGCCGCATTCAGGATGCGCCCCTCGTCAATCATCCGGAGCACGCAATCCTCGTCTACCCCCGTCTCTTCCGCCACCTCATGCGCGGAACAATCGGGATGGCGTCCCACGTACTCCCGCACCGTGTCATAATCCGTGTCCTCGTCCGGAAGACACTTGGCGCACACCGTTGTTCCTGATTTCTCAAACAGTTTCTTGCAGCGCGGACACTTGGCGATGGGCATAATTCATTCTCCTTCCGGGCGCGGCCAGCTATACTGGATGGAATCACGATCCACATCCAGATTGCCGATGAAACCGGCCTTCAATACGTAGCCGTCTTGGGATACATTGACTCCTACCTCAATCGATCGAATGGGTTGCCCCTCATGGTCCCGCAACGCGCGGCGCCGGTTGGGGTACGTCACCCGGATCCAGCTGCGCTCCGCCACGGGCCGCTTCAAACCCTCCGCCCCTTCATCCGTCCCCACAAGTTCCAGCTGCACGCCGGGCGCGAAGACGTATTGGTCCTCCACTCCCTCGGGCGTCAGCTGATTGCCCTCTACAGCGCGGCGGGTGATCTGGCGGCATAAGGTCTTCCGCGCCTCCTCAAGCTCCTCCGAGTTCCCGTGGGCGGCTCTCACCCGGTCAAGACGCTCGTTCATCCAAAGCGTCATGCGGACGACCTCGGCGCAGTTGTTCTCGCGCACCGCCAAGGCGTAGCGCCATGCCACACTGCTCAGCGGCGTCTGGCTCTCCCGTTGCCGGACGCGCCCACGCTGTTGGGCTTGGTGATCCGCTTCCACGGGGATGGCGGCGCTGCCAAGCCAGCATACGACCGCTAGACCCATGCCCGCCGCCAGCACGAACAATCCCTGGATTGACTTCGATTCTTTCACACAACCTCCTTCGGCCTTATCAGGGATCCCGAACCGAGTTTCCCCTGCGGGAAAACTAGCAATTTTCGGGCCAACGGCATCCATGGCGCTTCTTCTACCAGCCGATCCCAACGCCCAAAACGGTCATTGGCTGTCGCGCGGCCTCGCCTTGCCGCCATCAAGGCCTCACGGTGGGCCTTGCATGCCTTGATATAGAGGATCTCGGATGCCTTCCCGCAAGACCTGGGGGAGACAGAATAGGCCAAAGCAGAAGCCAGAACGAAACACCGACAAGGTCTGCGCTGGGCAAAATTTGCCCATAACGCTCCCTATCTTCGGAGGATTTGGGACGTTACGCGACAATTTTGGTCACCATCCATGCGGGAATAACGGCTGGGCCTCATCTCCGCAAACACCGCCATTGGACTCTCTCGTGCGCCCCAGTTGTCGTGTGAAAGCTCTTGATTGTCGCAGGGTAGGGTGCTAGAGTGTGCTTCCCGCAGCTAAGCTCGGAAAACGAAGGCGCGGCGGGCTGATTACATCCCCCGGCCCTGCGGGCCACCCCCATGGTTGTCGTGGATCGCAAAATTCCCCCTTTGAAGGGGAACCAAGGGGGATGTTCTTCCCTTGGAGTTGAGTCCTTGCCCGGTGAAGGCGCTAGGAGGTGGCATGGCCTTCCAGGCCATGAATCACGGGCTGGAAGCCCGTGTCACCTCAAGGTCATGACACAGCGGCAAGGCGCTACCCACAGTTCTGAAATGGAACGAGTACTAGGAGGTCC